>NZ_JBEUTW010000103.1:0-51699 GCF_040492675.1 Bacillus sp. AP50 | reverse complement strand
ATTGTTGCTTCTAATGCAGTGTGTTTTATTTTTGCTCGGAGGTGTTATAAATCGTGTTCGAATGTAAGAACGAACTAAGTCTCTCTAATATAGAAAACTTAAAATATAATTCAAACATTCCTATAATAGTAATAGCCTTCAATAACCTTACTTATGTGAAAAATATGTTAAAACAATTAGAAAACAAAAAGATAAAAAGTGAAGATATATGGATTTGGGACAATAATTCAACCGCTCCCGCTTTGCTTGCTTTTTATGAGCAAATATCAACTAAATATAATTTAGTGAAAAATAATGCCAACTATGGACCACGTTTTTTTGCCGTTCCTTATATTTTCGATTTACTTCCAGATTTTTTTGCTGTAACTGATCCTGATTTATCTTTTAATGAAAAAATGCCAGATAACTTTTTAGAGTATTTAAAGCAGTTAACAATCGAGCTTTCACTCTTTAAAGCCGGCCTTGCTTTAGACATTATACCTACTTCTAATTTCAACAGAGAGCTCATGTCAAATGAAAAATGTACAGTAACAGAATGGGAAATGCAGTATTGGCTTTTTCCTATAACTAAATACAATAACCCTAAAGTTTTCAACGCTGGAATTGATACAACTTTTGCTGTTTACAATAAAAAATTTATTAGTAACGGTTTTTATAATGCCGTAAGGGTAGCTGATAATTTCACCTGTAAACATTTACCCTGGTATAAAGACAATATAATTTCAGAAGAAGAAAAAAATATGCTAAATACGAAATGGGCTAACTGGCACTAATAAAACGAAACGTTATTCAGTAGCAGATATTACTACAAATCGAAAACCTACTTTACAGCATATGTAATAATTCAAAAATAGCTTGAATGGTTTCAAGCTATTTTTTATCAAATTTCCTCAATACTATCCAATTGAGTCTTATAACATTCATCACACTCTGGCCTCGTAGGAAGAATCCCTCTTTCATCAGGTAATAAAACCCTCAAAACTTCTCGATCCATCTCTACGAAAGACTTCATAATAATGGGATATCCTTCAATAATATTCGTATACTCAATCCCTTGTTCAAACTTTTTTCCGCTCTTTATTTCTTCTATTATGGTACAAAAAACACTATGCGCGACTTCAGGATCCATATTTAATGCTATTTGTAAATCTTGATGATTAAAGTTATCTCTTAGACCATGCGTATGATAATTAGCATGGATGCCATCAATATCTTCTGCTAATATGCTATGCATGTACCATCCATACTCTTGTAGCATATTTTCTTCCCATTCATCTGCATCCTCTTCTAAATCTTCATCAAACAAATTCGGATCATACCACACGTCCTCGTAATCTCCAGCAATTAAAAATCTCCAACCAGGTGGTAACCCTAAATACTTCTTTATTTCAGGTGCCCATTCATCAATATGTTGAACGTGTAAAGGAAGAAAGAAATCTTCTTCTGTCCCCATTTCTTCACCAGCCCAAATGTACCAACCTGTCGTTCCATTTTCTATAGGCATTCGTAACCCATTAATCGGAGCGATACCATCTTTCACATTTTGCGCTATTCCTAATTTCAAATCATTCGGAGATTCTACATACTCCGCTTTATATTTATCACATATACTCTTCTGTTCTTTTATGTATTTTTCCACCCTTTTAGCACACTCCCCAATTTTTGAAAGATAGATTTCTTTGCCGAAGCACTCTCTAACTTCCATACCCCACACGGATTATAAAATGGATCCTCTTGTTCATATATATCAATTTCAAAGCCAATCTCTTTCTCCTTATGGTGCATAACATTTCCCGCTAATATATAGTTACTTTTACTCACAACTTCTTGTATTAATTCTGTTCTATCTTTCCATAAACCAGGTACTCCAATAACGATTTGTGTCTCCATCATATGCACTCCACTTCTCATCTATTTTCAATCTATTCTTTCAATCTTCCAAACTAAATTAGCTGGGATATCTTTCTCTAAAAAGGTTAACATCCATACAGTTTAGACATCCTACTATGATTAAAATCTCCAAATATAACACTCCATGTGTACATTTATATTTATTTTCGTTTACATACTATTGTTATTCATAATCCATTTTAGCTAATAAACAAACGAAAGAGAACTAGGTGGATTAATGTTTACTTAAAAATATTAAATTACATTTCGAACAAAAAGGAGCTGAATTTCCTCTTCTAATTTTTGTATCACATTTTGGACAATATACATATCGTTCCTCTACCTTTTGTCGTTCTATCATGTGTAAAGATACTATTTTCATACTGCACATAATTCCAATTAAGATAAGGCTAAAAATGAGTAGCACAACGCTCTTCCTCCCTTAACTACTTACCTATATTTTACCATTAAATAAAGATAATTTTATACTTATAATCCTATCTTGTCCTTCATACTGGAAGAAACTTTCTTTACTTCTATTTACTCATCAGTGTGATTCTTTTTTGTCTATATAAATAAAGAATACCTGTAACAATAAAAACAATCACGCCAAAATACACACCATATTCTATCGCAATCGCTACAATACTTTCAATGTGTTGTCCAAATAAAGCACCGAGCACAAAGTAAACGAGTGTCCAAACAAATCCTGTCGTATAAGAATACAAAGCATACGTCTTAAATGGCATGTTATTCATTCCAACTAAATACGGTACGATATGTCTTACAACTGGTATGAAGTAACTTGTGACTAACGCATAATGACCATACTTCTCTACCATTTGTTGAGATTTCAAAAGATATTTCGCCTTTTTCTTTTTCATTAGCTTATCAAGTACTTTCGTACCAAATATTTTCCCTAATATATAACCTAAAGAAAGCCCAGATACAACACCTAAATATGTTAATAAAAATGCAGGAATGACACTTAATATCCCTAGTGAAGATACAAAGCCACCACACATTACGATCATTTCGTCTGGAATTGGCATACCAATAATACCTAGCCATAAACAGAAAAATAATGCCCAATAACCGTATTGTTCAATATAAGATAATAATTCATGTAATTCCATTATGCATATGCTCTCCTTAGCTCTTTTTTACAGCTAAAGACATACGCTGGTGGGAAATTGAGCCACACTTTCTCTAGCGTAATTTCAGGAAAGAAGTGCTGTATAAATCCTTTTTTCACAAGTGAATATTGAAATGTAATAAATTCACCATTCTCATGTATCCCTTCCATTACATTGTTTAAAATACGCTTTGAAACTTCTTCTGGTAAAGAGGTAAAAGGTAATCCCGATAAAACGTAATCCACGCATTCTATATTGAGATCTTCTATATACTTTTTTATATTTTCGGCTGAACCGTGTACAACAATGACGTTCTGCTCATCTTTAAATTTTCTCTTTAGTTCCTTGCAAAACACTTCATTAATTTCAATAAGAAGAAATATTGTTTCCTTCTTCTTTCTCTTCATAATTTCTTTCGTAAAGACTCCTGTACCAGGACCTAACTCTACAATGCATTTCGCTTTATTAAAATCAATTACATCTACCATTTTCTTTGCTAATATTTTTGAACTTGGCGCAATTGCACCAGTATGTTTCGGATGTTTAATAAATTCATGTAAGAATGTTATGAGTTGCATATAAACCTCTCCTCATTCGTTCAATAGTTTTTAACTTGTTTCTAAGTATAACTATTATTTCTTAACAAAAATTGAGGAGATTTCTTAAGATTTTATGAAGAATAAAAAAACAGCTATCGCCTCTAGCGATAGCTGTCCCTTATTACTTCGCACTCACGATCTTATAATAAGAACGAACCGTTAAGAAGTAATATCCAATATAAATCGCGCCGTATACTCCGATACTAATTAGAAGCGGAATCATAATTTCAAATGGTAATATATTTGATAAACCTTTTAGTGCAAATAGGCTGTGTAAAATACCAATTACTAACGGAATAGCAAAGATAAAGCTCACTTGTTTTGCGATAGCTCTCTTCATCTCTTGCTTCGTTACACCAATTTTATGAAGAACAACGTAGCGATCACGGTCAGCACTTGCTTCTGTTAATTGTTTAAAGTAAATGATTGAGCCTGTTGCTAATAGGAATACTAATCCTAAGAATAACCCAATAAACATCATTAAGCCTGTTGTTTCAAGCCCCATTTGGAATCCTGTATAGAAATCGTTAAATGGTTTTAAAACTTCTGATTCTCCAGCCGGCATAATGCTTGCTAATTTTGCTGTTAACTCTTTACTATTTCGCTCACCTTTTACATCAATATTTTTTACAGTACGCGTTTCGTTTACTTGTTTCACTTGCTCATATGTTTTATCAGGAACGATTACAAATAGTTCATTTAAATTTGTAAGGCTTCTATTATTTACACCTTTAATTTTTAATTCTTTTGACTCGTTTCCAACAGGGAATACAGCTGTATTTCCTGTATAAAGAGGACCAAAATCAAGTTTCTCAATATATAAGCTATCATATACGAAAGCTTCATTCGCACTTAAATTTACAGGTTCTACATCTAAATGTTTCACAAGTGTATTAAAGCTTGATTGAGAAATAAGCTGGTACTGATTCGTAACATTATAGTGTGTGTTCAGAACTTGATCAGCTCTTTCACCTTTAAATGTTCCCTTCACAGGAATCATTTCAACTTCTGATTCATATGTGACTGGGTGATTATTCTTCTCTCCAGCAAGTATTTCATTTACTTTTTTATCTAATGCTGCATCTTTTTTCTCATAGGAATAACTATACGGCGCAGCAACTTTTGATTGCGTAAATGTGTTGTAATACATCGTAACTGACGTACCAACCGCTGTTAATGTTACCGCACTTAAAATAGCGATTGTCGCCAGTGATTTCGCATTTCCTTTAATACGATATAGTAACTGTGATGTCGTTACCATATTCATACCATTATAAAATGCTGACTTATTATTTCTTGCACGTTTCAATACAAATACTGTGAAGAACATGAACAGTAAATAAGTCCCTGCTACTGTCGCTAATAAAATATATAATGCAACGACCATAAAGTCTGCATACATAACTGCTTTCATGTACATTAATGCTAAAAAATAACCTGAACCGATTAAGAAAACTGAAATTAATGCCATAATGACAGATCCTTTTGGCATTGCTTCTCCTTCACGTTCTGCACGGAAAAGTTCAATTAACTTAAAGCGATAAATTAAACGATATCCTTGAAGTGATGTATATAAAATAATCACAAAGAAAATAATTGCTGTATCAATAATGGCAGCCATCGGTACTTCAAAATGAACGTTTAAATTTAATCCCATCATATTTACTAATAACTCAAGGAATAATTTTGAAAGGACACTACCGATCGCAATCCCAATTACTAATGACATTAATCCCATTAACATATTTTCATAAAAGAGCATTTTACCAATTTGTCTTTTACGAATACCTAATAAGGAATAGAGTCCAACTTCTTTTTTACGTTTACGTGTAAAGAATCCGTTCGAATATATAATAAACACTGCTACGAAGATGATAAGCATCACACTTGAAACTTGGAACGCTCCGCTAATTTTTTTTGAAGCTTCTGCTGCTTTTTCCATTTGTGAATTATATTGCAGTGCTTTAAATGTAAAATAAATAACGATACTAAAAATCATAGATGCAAAATATACAAAGTAGTCTTTAAAGTTCCGCTGTATGTTGCGGAGGGCAATGCTAGATAAGGTCATCAGCCATACCTCCAGAAATAGAAGACATTACGTCAACAATTTTTTGGAAGAACTGTTTACGCGTCGATTCACCGCGGTGTAATTCTTTATATAGTTCACCATCTTTAATGAAAATAACTCGTTTACAATAACTTGCTGCAAATGCATCGTGCGTTACCATTAAAATTGTTGAGTTATCATATTCATTTAACGACTTCATACTTTCAAGTAAATCTGTTGCAGATTTAGAATCAAGTGCTCCAGTTGGCTCGTCTCCGAAAATCATACTTGGATTCGTAACAATTGCACGCGATGCTGCACAGCGCTGCTTCTGTCCACCAGATACTTGATATGGGAACTGACTTAAAATATGATCAATACCGAATTTCTTTGAGATTTCAAGAACGCGGCGATCAATCTCACTCGCTTTCACCTTTGATAACGCAAGTGGTAAAGCGATATTCTCTTTCACCGTTAACGTATCTAATAAGTTATAATCTTGGAAAATGAAACCTAAATGATCACGGCGGAATAACGCTAACTTATCATCATTCATCTTTACAATATCTTTTCCATCAATTAAAATTTCACCGTTCGTCGCATTATCAATTGTAGAAAGAACATTTAGTAAAGTCGTCTTACCAGAACCAGAAGGTCCCATAATTCCAACGAACTCACCTTCTTTTACTTGTAAGTTAATACCTTTTAACGCTGCAAATTTATTCCCACCCGTGTCGTACACTTTTTCAATATTTTTTGCTTCTAACACTGTTTTCATCTCGACATCCCTCATTTCTTCTATTCTCTATTTTCAACTATATACACTCTCTACTCTTGCCACTATCGATGTTTCTTACACAAACATGACAGTTATGTAAGACGCATAAGTAAAGATATAAAAATTTAACCTACTGAACAAAAGTACTTTGTTACTATAACATTGGGATATCATACCATCCATTCATTCTCCTTACAGGAACATTACAATTTTGTAAGGTTAAAAATGTCCCCTACAAAGTTGTGCACGAAATGTCGGATGGAGCTATTTCGTTCCTGCTATTCTATGTACAGAGGAGGTCATAATATGGATTCACTTAAAAATATGAATACTGCAATGCGCTATATTGAAGATAACCTTACGAATGAAATTGATTTTAAAGAAGTTGCGAGGCTAGCTCTCTGTTCTGATTATCACTTTAAAAGAATGTTTTCGTTTTTAGCAGGTATATCACTATCTGATTATATTCGCTGTAGACGTCTTACTCTCGCTGCCTTTGAACTAAAAAATAGCGATGCAAAAGTCATTGATGTCGCTATAAAATATGGCTACAACTCACCAGATTCATTCGCCCGTGCATTTCAAAACTTGCACGGTATAACACCTTCAGAGGCCCGAAATAGTAGCCATTCTTTGAAGGCTTATTCACCAATGACCTTCCAATTATCCATTCAAGGAGGAAATGAAATGAACTATCGAATTGAAGAAAAAGAGCCATTTCGAATTATAGGTATTACAAAACGAGTACCAATCGTTTTTAACAGTGTAAATGAAGAAATTGCTTCTATGTGGAAAAGTTTAAACCCAGATTCTATTCAAACATTAAAGTCCCTTTCAAACATTGAACCTACTGGAATCATTAGTGCTTCTACTAACTTTTCTGAAGGAAGAATGGAGGAAAAAGGCGAACTCGATCACTACATTGGAGTAGCCACAACAAAGGATTGTCCAGAGCAGTTTAAACAGCTTGAAGTTACTGCTTCAACATGGGCTATATTCGAAGCTGTCGGTCCATTTCCTGATGCATTACAAAATGTATGGGGACGTATTTACTCTGAATGGTTCCCTTCTTCGAACTATGAACTAGCGGAAGGACCGGAGATATTGTGGAATAAACAGAAAGATATATCTTCTCCAAACTTTAAAAGTGAAATTTGGATACCGGTTTTGAAGAAGTGATAACAAAAGGAAAAGAGCTAAGCATTGTGCCTAGCTCTTTTTACATATTTGCTTACTCGTAAAAGTGTATATATTTCATCAGTTCTTCGATTCCTTTAAATTGGAGTAATAGTTGATTGTTCAAGTTTTCTAAAGCCAACTGAAAGGAACGTTCAATTTTTCCATAGTGTAATGTTTCTAAATCATCTAGCAAGCTTTTCATATTTTCTATATAATACACGGTTTTTCTCAAACTGCTTATAACCAGTATTTTACGCAGTTCAGATATTGGAAACATTCTATAACCGTTTTCTTTATTTCTTTCTGAGTGGACTAACCCTTCATGTTCCCAATGACGGATAGCCGAAGTATTTACGCCTGCTATGTTTGCAGCCTCTCCAATGCTCATGCGTTCATTTAACTCTACATTTTTATATTTAGTAAAATCAGCATTTTGAATCATGTTTAGTATTTCTTCTACTCGTTTTTTCTCCACCTGAACATTGAATTGCTGTTCATTAATTAACCAAAGTGCTTCTTCAAACTTTACGTTTTTAATCATCCTCATAACTTTATAAACAATAGGTATATCATATCCTTTTAATAATGCTCTAATGGTAATAAATGCTTGAAAGTGTATCGATGTATAAAACCGGTGATTACTTTCCGTTCTTGGCACAACAGGAATGAGATTTTGTTCTTCATATCTTCTCAAAGTTGTTGTACTAACATTTAAGACATTTGCAATTTGTTTAGGGCTATATGTCTCCATTTATTAACTCCTTTTTAAAGTAAAACCTTAAAGTGCTACATTAACATATTTCAAATAAAATCCTTATATATACGAGAAAAAAGTCATAAATCCGGAAGATTGCATGAATGTTATATGATTTTAGTATAAACAATTTAGGAGTGATAGAAATGGAGAAAATCATAAAACTTACGGACGAATCAGTATTAAAGGTTGGTTTGGTTGGAAATCCAAAATTTAGAACAATCATGCTCCCAGTTGCTAAAGAATCTGTATATGGGCAAGATGCTGAAACTTTGAAGTTGTGGGGAGTAGATCCTGAATTTGGAAAACATTTTATTGATGGACTCATAGATAAGTTTCAGATTTTATATTTTGACTACGAAGGCCATCGTTTGCAACATCCAAATCCAGAGAATCTCACACCTGAAAATATAGTAAAAGACCTATTAACAATTGCTGACGAAATGAATATTAATAAGTTTAGTTATTATGGTTACTCTTGGTTAGCTTTAGCTGGGTTACAATTAGCCATTCGAACGGATAGATTAGACAGTATAATCATGGGCGGGTTTCCACCAATAGATGGTCCATATAAAGAAATGATGGTAGTAACAAATAAAACATATGAGCAAGCTGTGAATAATCACAATTCTCCTGTTATTGATCAAGCACATATTAATCCTGAAAAAATTGATTGGGATAACATACAGATAAAGATCGACATGAGTCAAACTAAACAGTTTGTTACAATGTACGAGAATTTGATGGAGTTTGATGATCAAGACATCCAACATAAACTAATCATTCCGAGATTAGCGTTTTCTGGGGAAAAAGACACTATTGTTTACGGTGAAAATTTTGGCAATGTAGTAGTTGATATTATTGGTATACTTCAAAAAAACAAACAAAAGTTAGAACATCTTGGATGGGATATAGAAATCTTAAGAGGAAATGATATGGATCACACTAAAGCTATGCAACCTATAACAGTTCTGTCATTGATAAAGCCTTGGTTAATTAAAAATTTGAATATAACTTATTAAATATAGTAATTCGAATAACCTAAAAATAAAGCTGCTCTTCCCTAAAAGGAAAAGCAGCTTTATTTACATTTTTAGTTCTTTTTTATAAGCAACATAAGAATATCCCATTGTTAATCCTACTGCACCAATAATAATTCCAACCATTACGAAAGATTTCCACGTTACTGGTACAAAAACACTTAGAATCATAATAACTCCTAATACAACAAACACCTTCCCACTAAAACGGTGTGTCTTTCTCCATACTTCCTCGTTACTTAATGTCCACGGTGTTTTTATACCTACAAAGTAATTTGGTTTACATTGTGGTAAATAGTTTCCGATGACTATAAATAAAATACCAACTAATAATTCCGGCACACGATTAATAAATAAGTTGTATCCTAATCCACTTGTAATAATATCTATATTCCCTACAAATAGTAGCAGTAGTATCCCGTTATTCATCATCATAAAAGCTTTAGAGAACTTCTCGTAATTTACTTTCTTTGGGTCAATCTTTGGTAACACGTTTAGAAAAATATATAAAACAATCATAATTCCAATCATAGAAATCATTCCATACAATTTAGAAGAATATCCATCTACCTTACCGCCGCTCCAATGCGTTGCAATTGTATCCGGCAAATGTGGCCATGCAAACGCCCAAGCTAAACAAGTTATAACAATTAATAAGATTGCAAAAAGATGTTTTTTCATTTCCCCTCTTCCCCCTTATTCGTAAATGTAAACACCCAAGTCAACAAATCTTGAAAGACCGTTGTGTTTAAAGAGTACATAACGAATTGTCCTTTCTTTTCATCTTGAATAAGTTCAGCATTTTTAAGTGCATTTAAGTGGTGTGAAATACTTGGTTTTGTCATATTGAAATGTTTAGCGATCTCACCAGCGGTTAGATCCCCTTCTTTTAATAAGTCTAAAATTTTTCGCCTTGTTGGATCTGCTAATGCTTTGAATGCTTGATTCAATGTCTTTCTTCCTTTCGATAATTAGACATTTAGATACTTATCTAAATGTTAAAATGATTTCAGTTGATTGTCAATTATATACGAGGCCCTTTTTACTTTTCTCACTTTTATCCTATACTGTTTACTAGCTTATCTTTCAACATAATGAAAAGACTTGAAACACATGATACACTATAGCTACAATTGTTTTTCTGAGGAGGAATATACATATGTATAAAATTTTAATCGTTGAAGACGATCCAAATATTTCATCATTACTGCAATCTCACATTCAGAAGTACGGTTATGAAGCTGTTGTTGCAGAGAATTTCGATGATATTATGGAATCGTTTAACGCTGTGAAACCACATCTTGTTTTACTTGATGTAAACTTACCGAAATTCGATGGTTTCTACTGGTGCCGTCAAATTCGTCATGAATCTACTTGTCCAATTATTTTCATTTCAGCGCGTGCTGGTGAGATGGAACAAATTATGGCAATTGAAAGCGGTGCGGATGATTACATTACAAAACCATTCCACTACGACGTTGTAATGGCAAAAATTAAAGGACAATTACGCCGTATTTACGGTGATTATGCACCAAATATTTCTGAACGTATCGTTGAAGTAGAAGGTTTAAAACTATTCCCAGAACGTCCTGAAATTCACTTCGGATCTGAACAAGTTCTTTTAACGAAAAAAGAAGCTATTTTAGCTGAAATGTTATTATCTAAATTCCCTCGTACAGCAAGCCGTGAAGATTTATTAGCTGCGCTTTGGGATGACGAAAGCTTCGTTGAAGAAAATACATTAAACGTAAACATTACGCGTCTTCGTAAAAAGTTTAATGAGCTTGGTATTGAGAACTCTATTGAAACAGTACGTGGACTTGGATATCGCTTTAACGCAACTTGGAGTGAATAAGCATGAAGCTATTTTTACGTGATCATTTTGCATTTTTCCTACTGTACGTTTTAAACTTCGGTATCATTTTCGTTCTTTATGATGCAGTAGATGGATTTCAAAACAATAAATTTTATTTCGTCGTTTTAAGTTTATATTTATTTATTTGTTTCCTCGCTTACCGTTACGTTCGCAATCGTAGAATGTACCATAGATTAAGCGAGCAACCAGAAAAAATGGAAGATGCGTTTATTGAAAGAGCAACTGCTCCGATGCCTCACGGTGTCAATGAACTCGTGCGTACGCAGTACCGCCTCTTCCAAAAAGAACTACAATCGTATGAAGTAAAACAACAAGAACATCAATTATTCATTAACCACTGGGTACATCAAATGAAGACACCTGTTTCTGTTATGCAGCTTATGGTGCTAGAAATGGAAGACGAGCATTTAATTCCAAAGTTTAAAAAAGAATTAGAGCGTCTAAACCAAGGGCTTGATATGGCTTTATACATGGCTAGGTTAAATAACTTCCATGAAGATTTCCATGTTGAGACGATTTCATTAAAAGATACGGTAACAAAAAATATTAACGGATTAAAAGAACTATTCATTCGTAATGGTGTCTTCCCTGTTTTAGAAGTCCATTCTGATTTAAAAGTTGCTTCTGATGCGAAATGGCTAAAATTTATCATCTATCAGTTAATGACAAATGCTGTTCGTTACTCTGGGGAACGCGGAAAGAAAGTATTCTTATCTGCTTACCGAAACGGAAAAGATATTATTTTAGAAGTTCGCGATGAAGGTGTTGGTATTCCGCAAGAAGATATTCGAAGAGTATTTGAACCATTTTACACTGGGAAAAACGGTCGCGCATTCGGAGAATCTACTGGTATGGGGCTTTATATTGTAAGTAAAATTTGTGATTATTTAGGTCACTCTGTCAAACTAGATTCTGAAGTTGGTAAAGGAACGACGATTAAAATCATCTTCCACAACGCTGCAAATAATCAAGCAGAACATACGGAGAAGGTGACCGAAGCATGATCGTAACATATGCAAGCAAAATGTATGAGAACACACTCTCATACATTTTTTGCAATACAACTACATATTTTCCTTCTAGCGGGAGGTATGTATTATGACATTTTGGCAGTTTGCCTTTAAAAATGTAACACGTAATTCCAGAGCTTATTTTGCTTATTTTGTAAGCAGTTCCTTTTCGATTGCTGTTTTCTTTTCATTTGCTGTTTACTTATTCCATCCGAAATTACAAAACTTTGACATGACCTCTGAAATTTCAGGATTAATGATATTTTCAGAAGTAGTAATTGTATTTTTCTCTTTCTTCTTTTTACTATATTCCATTGGTACTTTTTTAAAAGTTAGAAAAAAACAATTTGGTGTTTTGACCATTTTAGGAATATCGAGAAAACAATTACATCGTCTTGTTTTTATGGAGAATATGTTAATCGGGATTTTATCTATCTTTTTCGGCATGCAGTTTGGAGTTGTTTTTTCTCAATTTTTCTTATTAGTAACAGCCAAACTTACGCATGTTCCAGGAATATATTTATACGGTCCTACTAACGCGTTTATTTTAACAACCATTGTTTTCCTTAGTCTTTTTATCATTGTATCTGCATTCACACCAATGCTTATTCGTACAAAAAAAGCGGTACACCTTTTAAAAACAAATGGTGGAAAACAAAAAGAAAGAAAACCATCCATACTTGTTTCATTATTTGGTGCGATTTGTTTATTTGGTGGTTATACGTTAGCTGGAAATCCTAAATATTTCGTATCAGTAAGCCCGCAAATCGGTGTTATATATATGGTTTCGAGTATTTTCGTTATTCCAATGCTAGTTACAATAGGAACGTATTTTTTCTTTTCTCAAATTAGTTTCTTACTGATTTATATTTTAAAGAAAAGAAGAAGATTTTATATGAAACGGATTAATATGCTTTGGATTTCAGATTTAGCAAACCGTATTCGGACGAATATTAATATGCTTTTTATTGTAGCGATGCTCTCTACAATTGCTTTCACAATGATCACGTTCCTATATGGATTCGGGAAATTCATTAAGCTAGAGGTGAATAGAACTTCCCCTTTCCCAATTTCTTATTTCTCTTATGATGCGAACCCTTTTGTTACAGAGCATTTAAATTGGCTTGAGCAACAATTACAAAAAGAGCACTTCCCTTATCAAAAAATAAAAGCTGATATATATGAAACACCACTAAAAGAAGATAAAGATATAGCTATTTATAATGACGTATACGCAATTAAGCAAAGTGACTATAACAAACTTGCGAATTCTTTACGAATGAAACAACTATTTATGGATGATAACGAAGCATATGTGTTAACAGGGACATCTTATATCACCATATTCAACGAATTTGAGCAAAGCTACAATAGAGATTACATTACACTCTCTAGTACAAATACGAAATTAAGAGTTAAAGGCTATGAGCATGTAAACGCAATCCCATCTGACTTTTCATATCAAACGATAGTGTTGCCTGATGTTATCGTAAATAACTTACCTAACACCGTAAAACATATATCAGCATACAATTACAAAATTCAAAATTGGGAACAGACATATGAAATTGCTGATAATTTTATAGAAAAGGTACAAAAAGATCGAAATAAATACCAGTATGAAGGGCCTCTTATTCGTTCCTTTGAATCAGCAGGATCGTTATACAAAATAACATCAGGTAGTGCCGCGTACTTCCTAATCGGGACATTTTTAGGAGTTATTTTCTTCATTGGAGCTGGTAGCGTTCTTTACTTTAGAATGTATACGGATTTGACGAACGAACAAGAGAAATATATAACGATTTCTAAAATCGGTGTAACAGATACAGAGATGAAACGATCTGCAACCATTCAACTTAGTATTTTATTTTTCATTCCGTACATTATGGCATCCATTCATACAATGTTCGCAACAAAAATGCTACAAGATGTAATTGGTTTATCTCTGTTCAAAGAAGTTTCAGCCGTTCTTATTATTTTTGGATTCGTTGAAATCGTATTTTTCTTATTCATTCGTTCACTTTATATGCAAAAATTATCACATTACACGAGTGGACAAAATATTTAAAACAAACTTGATGAAAAGAGTATCTCTCATACTCTTTTCATCTTCACCCTATTAGGAGGTTTAGGTGAATGACATTTTGGCAGTTTGCATTTAAAAACGTCACAAGAAACGCCAGAGCTTATTTCGCCTATTTTGTAAGCAGTGCGTTCTCCATCGCAATCTTTTTCTCATTTGCAGTTTATTTATTTCATCCTAAATTGCATATGACAGACGTGAATTTTTCTCTGAACATATTAATGACAATTTCAGAAGTTGTCATTGTGTTCTTTTCATTTTTCTTTTTACTGTATTCAATCGGGACGTTTTTAAAAGTACGAAAAAAACAGTTCGGGATTTTAACAGTGCTTGGCATATCTCAAAAACAATTAAAGCGACTCATATTTATAGAAAATATGTTAATTGGTGCTCTTTCTATATTTTTTGGCATTCAACTTGGACTTGTCTTTTCACAGTTCTTTTTGTTAGTTACCGCCAAAATTACACACGTACCTGGTTTATATTTATATCCGCCTACAAGTGCTATCGTTTTAACTATCATCATCTTTCTCGGCCTCTTCATTCTCGTATCATCTTTTACACCGATGCTCATTCGCACGAGAAAAGCCGTACGTCTTTTAAAAGAAGGAAAACAACAAAAAGAAAGAAAAGCATCCGTGCTCATCTCTCTATTTGGTGCGATCTGTTTAATATGTGGATATGCGTTAGCCGCAAATCCGCTGTATTTTATGTCGCTAGGTGACATAATTGGACTTTTATATGCCGTCTCTAGTATATTTGTCATCCCATCGCTTATTGCAGCTGGAACATACTTTTTCTTTTCACAAATTAGTTTTTTACTTATTCGTATTTTAAAAATGCGAAGAACGTTTTATATGAAACGAATTAATATGCTTTGGATTTCTGATCTAGCATCACGTATTCGGACGAATATTAATATGCTCTTTATTGTGGCGATGTTATCGACGCTCGCTTTTACAATGATTACATTCTTATATGGCTTCGGGAAATTTACAAAGTTTGATGCGATTAGACAAAATCCTTTCCCGTTTACTTATTTATCGCATACTGAAAATACGTTAGCTGATGAACATTTAAACTGGTTAGAGCAGAAATTTAATGAAGAGCACTTTACTTATACAAAATTTAAAACAGATATATATGAAGTATCTTCAGCTGAAGATAACACGCAGCTCTATTATGCCATTAAACAAAGTGACTATAATGTACTTGCTAAAGCGTTAAATTGGGAAAAACTCACGGTAAATAAGAATGAATCTTATATTCTTATGAAAGACTTAGATGATCAAGTTATTGGAACACTTCACAATAAAGAACAGAAAAATACTCTTACACTTACTCAAAACAATTTACAACTACAAGTGAAAGAATATAAAAGTTATAGCCCATTCCCAAACAGCTTAATATACCAATTACTCATACTATCTGATGAAAATGTAGAAGCCTTATCCACAGTTTCCAAACAAATGAGTGTATATAACTTCAAAGTTACAGATTGGGAAAAAGCACATAATATCGGTTCATCGTTTATAACAAAAATCCATAACGATAATGCAGCAATTCAAGCAGAGCATCCACCTTTCCATGCAAGTGAAGCGAGCGATTCTCTATATAAGACAAAACTAAATGTCGCTTCGTTCTTCTTAATTGGTACTTTCCTAGGAGTTATTTTCTTTATCGGTGCTGGCAGTGTTCTTTACTTCCGGATGTATACAGATTTAACAAATGAGCAAGAAAAATATATAACGATTACGAAAATCGGCTTAACTGAGACTGAAATGAAACGTTCAGCGACAATTCAGCTTGCGATTCTTTTCTTCGTACCTTACATTATGGCATCAATCCATACAATGTTTGCGACAAAGATGCTACAAGAAATATTACATCTCTCGTTCTTCGCTGAAATTACAGTCGTACTGTTGATTTTTGGAACAGTTGAAATTTTATTTTTCCTTTTAATTCGTTCCTTTTATATGCAAAAATTATCACAACACATTAAGTTTTAAAAAGTAGAAAGGTGATTACTATGGAAGAAGTATTACACATAAAAAACGTCTCAAAAGTATATGAGGGGAAAGTCCCTCATACTGCTTTAAAAAATATAAATTTACACGTGGATAAAGGGGAATTCGTTGCCATTATGGGACCATCTGGTAGCGGAAAATCTACATTTTTAAACGTTATCTCTACAATCGATTCTCCGACTTCTGGTGATGTCGTGATTAACGGAAAAAAACCGCACACATTTCGTAGAGAGAAGTTAGCTATTTTCCGAAGACAAGAGTTAGGATTTGTTTTCCAAAACTTTAACTTACTAGATACACTGACAATCGGTGAAAATATCGTACTACCTTTAACATTAGATAATGTTCCATTAAAAGAAATGGATGAAAAGCTTGATAACATTTCAAAAAAGCTTGGAATTGATCATATTTTGGACAAGCGTATTTTTGAAGTTTCTGGAGGACAAGCACAGCGTACCGCAGTAGCACGTGCTGTTATTCATCATCCTTCACTTCTACTAGCCGACGAACCGACAGGAAACTTAGATTCAAAAGCGGCAATTGACGTAATGGAGTTATTTACGAAATTAAATAAAGAAGAAGATGCAACGATTTTAATGGTTACGCACGATCCGTTTGCAGCAAGTTATTGTAACCGTGTTATTTTTATTAAAGATGGCGAACTTTACAATGAACTGCACCGCGGATTATATCGCGAGAAATTTTATCAAGAAATATTAGATGTTTTAGCATTATTAGGAGGAAGACGTGGATGACATTTTGGCAATTCGCATTTAAAAATGTCTCACGTAATTCGAAAGCATATTTCGCCTACTTTGTAAGTAGTGCGTTTTCTATCATGGTTTTCTTTTCATTTACTGTATACGCGTATCACCCGCGGTTACAAAGTGTACAAAGTTTCCAAGAACGTGATCCTCTAATGAACTTAGCTAGTACAGCACAGCTTGTGATTGTTATGTTCTCGTTCTTCTTTCTCTTATATTCAATTGGAACATTTTTAAATGTACGGAAACAGCAATTCGGGATACTCACTATTCTTGGTATCTCACAGAGACAATTAAAAAGATTGTTATTTACCGAAAACATGATAATTGGGATATTATCTATCTTTATCGGCATTCAAGGTGGACTTGTATTTTCTAACTTTTTCTTATTAGTCACTTCGAAATTAACAAGTGCGAAAGGTCTCTATTTATATTGGCCAACAGAAGCGATTATCGTTACAACCGTAACGTTTATCATTTTATTTTTAATCGTTTCTACATTTACACCAATGTTTATTCGTACTCGAAAGACAGCCCACCTCATTAAAGGGAACAAGAAAATGCCAGCTGAAAAAAGACCATCTATACTCATCTCTTTATTCGCTTTAATTTGTTTAGGGCTATGCTATTATATCGCTGGTTATCCGCGAGGCTACGTAACGGAAAAAAATGTGCAAAATGGATCTGTCTTTTTTATTATGTTATCTATTTTACCGCTCGTAATAGTCGGGACATATTTATTCTTTTCACAAACATTCCTTCTTTTCATCTATATTTTAAAGAAGCGCAGAAAGTTTTATTTGAAACAAATAAATATGTTATGGATTTCAGATTTAGTTTCTCGTACACGCAGTAATATTAATGTACTCTTTATTGTTTCTATGCTATCTGCACTTGCATTTACGATTATTATTGGATTATTCGCCGCTAATAACAATACGAAGGCATCAGTATTAGAGCGATATCCCGTTCCCTTCACGTATACATCAGAAGGTGACAATTCCCTTGAACAAAAGCATATTTCTACAATTGAAACGGAGCTTACAACTAATAATTTTCTTTACAAAAAATATAAGTTTACAGTATTAAAAGATACAGCTTCCAAAGAAGATATTATGCTTATGAAGATGAGTGATTATAACGCAATTGCTAAACAATTGAAAAGACCGGAAATAACAATTGATTCTACAGAAGTGTATATTATTTCTCGCCACTCACCAGAACTTCTCGATCTCGTATCTAATCCATTTGCAAAGCAAAATACGATTACACTTGGATCTAATAAAAAAGAATTTCATATTAAAGGGTTTATTAATAAGGGAATCGAACCATCATTTGCATTCCCTCATTTAGCTGTCGTACAAGATTATGTATTTGATAATATGATTCCTCATATTGAAACAACTGTAATCTATAACTATTTCGTAGAAAACTGGGAAAATGCAATCGTTCCAACAAAAAATATGTTACGTGTTATTAGTGGTGATGCACGTGAGTTCTACGAAAAGCATACTGAAGAGAACGCTCAAGTTCCTTTCTTCATACATACGGCTACGGATGAACTTATTTACGGTAAAGGAAATGCAGTTGCTCAATTTTTTATTTGGGCATTTCTCGGCTTTATTTTCTTTATCGGTGCGGCTAGTGTTCTATACTTCCGTATGTATAATGACTTAACAACTGAAAGACAAAAGTATATTACGATTACAAAGCTTGGCTTAACTGAATCAGAAATGTTTCGCTCTGCAACGATTCAATTAGGAATTTTATTTTTCGTACCTTACATCGTTGCTGGTGTTCACACGTTATTTGCGGTTAAGTTTTTACAAAGCATGTTTTCTTTCTCATTACTAAAAGAGACATGTATCGTACTCACCTTTTTCGGGATTATCGAGATTATTTTCTTCTTCTTAATCCGCTCTCTGTACATTAATAAATTATCACAGCATATAAAAATATGAATAAAATGGCCTTGTGCATATTGCACAAGGCCATTTTCAATAGTTTTTAATAATTAGCAGCAATATCCGCCGTAGCCACCATATCCGTAGCCGCCGTAACCGCCATAACCACAACCGCCGCCTCCGCCGAAGCAGCTAGCACCGATGATAATTAATAAAATAAACAATACGATTAGAAGCGCAAAACCGCCTCCGCAACCATGTCTGCGGTTACAATCATCATGTCTGTGTTCACACTTTTCGCTCATTACCCTATTCCTCCTTTAGTATCATTCATAACAAGTTCACCTTGCTCTAAATGAGGGGATTCCATTTATATTATGTTTTCAGGGCGAATAGGAAGCTTGGCTTACCTAAAAACGGGCTTGTTTCAGAAAATGAGCCTTATCAAGATGTAGGTATAAAACATTTGACATACTAATAATTTCTTACTAATATTTAATTGAACGATCAATCAATTTTTTGATTATACATTCAAATTATATAAATCAGGAGTTGAATAGCATGACTGATTCTTTTATTGCAGAGGCTAGGCGTGAACAAATTATTCTTGCATGTATTGATACATTAGAAGAGGTTGGATATAACAACTTGAGCTTAACGAAGGTAGCAAAAAAAGCTAAGATTAGCACTGGACTTATTTCTTATCATTTTAACGATAAGCTTTATCTTATGAATCGGACATTACAATTTTTAGTTGATAAACAACATGAATTTATTAGTAATCGAGTACTATTAGCCCAATCTGAAATAAACAAACTAGAGGCTTTTATTGAAGCACATTTGGCTTATCAAGAAACTCATTACAAAAATAATATTGCCTTAATTGAGATTGTCTTTAATGCAAGAAATGAAGAGAATGTTCCTTATTACAGAATCGAAGACGACGACGAAGATGATGCTCTTAGAACGATGTTATTAGATATTTTGAAGACTGGACAACAAAATGGTGTGTTTTCTAACTCTTTTCAAACCGACACATTAGCTTCATTTATTTTAGGAGCAATCGAAGAAAGAATGTTGAAGGCAAATTCATCTATATCCATAGAAAATTACTCAGATGAGCTCATAAAAATGGTGAAAAAACTCACTATTTAAAACATGCCCTGGTTAAAAAATATATATAAGAAAGGATGAACTACACATGAAAAAGGCATCTGTCATTGGATTAGGTTTTTTAGAAAAGTTACTTGCTATAGTAAGTCCAATCCTTTTAGGCGTTATTGGATATTTTTCACCTAAATTAATAGAGATTATAAAAAAGATTCCTCTCTTTTCTGATTCAAAAATTATAGAACTTTTAAATTTTATTAATCCCTTCTGGCTTCCTATTATCCTCATGCTAATTGGTGTTATTGCAGGAATTTTATTTTCTTTAATTATTTATAGTGAAGCTTTAAAAATGAACATTACTTCGGAAAGCATTCACGTGAATAAGGACGATCAAAAGAAACAAATCACCAGATCAAATGTAAAAGCCGTTTTTGTAGATAAGCGTCAAGTGGTTATCATTGATCAAGAAGACCGAGAATGGTTACGTGAAACATCTGACATTACCCCAAGCAAAATTAAAGATACTTTCTTAATGCACGGCTTCCCCTGGGTGGAACAAGATCCTTATAAACATGAGTATAGCTTATGGAAATTAGAGGATGCGCGATTTAATAAAAGCATAAATACTATTTTGTATGAAAGACGAAATGCCCTTCGAGAAGGAAACTCGAAAAAAAAGAAGCATTTACGCAAAGATTTGAATGAGCTAGGAGTCTTTGTCAAAGACGATGGAGAAAATCAGTATGTCCGTTCTATTAAATAATAGGACAATAGAAAAAAGATATAAAAAGCACCTTGCCCTGTATATTTGTAAGTAACTACGATTAAAAAATAGCAAAACCCACAGAGAAATTGAATTTCTCCTGTGGGTTTTATTAATTAAAATGGGCTTTTCTCCCTAAAGAAACATATTCAACAAAAGAGCAAAACCAAATGCAATAAATGATAACAATGTCTCGAGTACCGTCCACGTTTTAAACGTTTCCTTCACCGTCAAACCTAAATACTCTTTTACAAGCCAGACCCCTGCATCATTTACGTGAGAAAACATTAATGATCCTGCACCGGTTGCAATAACTAGCAACTCTAAATTCACACCAGACATGTGCTGAATAACTGGTGAAACAATCCCTGCTGCTGTCGTTAATGCTACTGTAGCTGAACCTGTTGCAATTCGAATTAAACCAGCTACCATGAAAGCTAATACAATTGGTGATAACGAAATATGTTCTGCCATTTGTGCAATAGCTGTTCCAACGCCGCTTTCAATTAATATTTGTTTAAATCCACCGCCTGCACCAATTATTAAAATAATAGAACCGACAGGCAATAAACTTTCATCTGTTAATTTTTTAATCATCTTTTTATTAATACCTTGTTTGATACCAAGTAAATAAAATGCTGCGAAACATGAAATAAGTAAGGCGATTACTGGACTCCCTATAAACACAAAAAATTCAGTCAATTTTTTCGGTAATGAAATATATGGTGCAACTACTGATAAAATCATCAATACAACTGGTAATAAAATAATAAAGAATGAAACTTTACGACTTGGCAAATCAGTTGATACTGTCGTAACTCGAACAAGCTCCGGTTCATTTTCAGGTATAACCCTCTTATGTACCCACTTTGCAAATATTGGGCCTGCGATAATGGCTGTTGGTAACGCGATAATTAATGAATATAAAAGTACCTTTCCTAAGTTCGCGTTATAAATACCGATTGCTGTCATCGCCCTGGATGTGGTGGTACGAGCCCGTGAACAATAGATAATCCTGCAATGACAGGTAACGCAATTAATAATATATTTTGCTTCGTCGTTTTTCGAATTGAAATAACGAGTGGTAATAAAATGACAATCCCCACTTCAAAAAATACGGGAATCCCTATAACAAACCCTGCAAATAACATAGCCCAAGGTAGTTTCTTTACACCGAAAAATCGAATAAAGAAATCTGCCACTTGCATGCCGGCCCCTGAATCGGACATCATTTTCCCTAAAATTGTTCCGAGAGCTAAAATACCAACTAAATGCCCTAGTACACTACCAACACCAGTTTCATAGGCAGTCACTATTTTCGTTACATTCAGTCCAGACATAATGGCTAAAAATAAACTCGCAACTGTTAAACTAATAAATGCATGCCATTTCCACCATGATACCCCTAAAATAACAATTGTGATCGCAAGTAACGTGACGATTAATAAGTATATATCCATCTCCCATTCCCCTTACTTTTATCCCGATTGGTGTGAGCTAATAATTAGTGGATGATGCCCTCCTCCACTAATTAAAGTTTTACTTTATAAAAAAAGAGGGAACATCCCCTCTTTTTTATACGTCATAATTCACTACATAATGCTGCATCTCTGTATTGTAGTAGCCTTCGCTATATTCAATTACTTCGCCAACTTCATCATAAGAATAGCGCATACGTTTTAATAACGCTGTCCCCTCTTTTTCACCTAGCACTTCTGCAACGAAACTAGGCGCGAGTCCAACAGCGAATTCATCTCTGAAGTTTTCTAAGTGAATGCCTCGGTCTTCAACTAAATCATAAAGCGATTGCAAGTCAAAGTCCGATAAATCTGTACTTGCCATTCCTGCTGAGAAATAGTGCGTATAATGAATGTAAGGTGCATCATTTAACGTATATAAACGTTCAATACGAAAACTCTCCTTGCCGAATAATCGAAATGGCACCGTTCCTTCTTCATTATGAACGATTTCTGCTTTTAGCAATTTTTTTTGTACTTTATATCCTTCTTCCACTAACACTTCTGTAAATTTCTTACCTTTTGACAACTTTGTCGCAGAAGTATTGCGGATAACTTTCGTTCCTTTACCGCTTTTCTTTTCTAAATATCCTTCTTGAGCGAGTTCTTTAATCGCATTACGCACTGTAATTTTGCTCACTTTGAACTCTTCTTCTAACTGCGGTTCGGAAGGAATATTCGTATGAATCGCATATACACCATGCAATATTCGATCACGAATAATATTTTTTATTTGTAAATATAATGGTCCTTTTTTTCTCGTTACGTTCACCGTTACACCCACTACCTTTCTACATCACCTACTGATGCCGTCATTGCCCGAAGTATATCCTTCTCTGATGACATTGGCGTATCACCGACGATTGTATGTGCAAGCATTCCAGCTGCTGACGCAAATGAAACAGCTTTCTCTGGTGCAAACTCTTCTATCTCGCCATGAATAATCCCGCTCGTATAAGCATCTCCAGCACCTATTCTATCATATACAGAAAACGTAAGTGTTTTTGCAAAAGTGAACGCGCCATCTTTACATATAAATCCGCGAAGCGAATGTGTATTATCACTGTTAATAGAGCGATGAGTACCAGCGATTGTAGCGATATGATACGTTTCAGCTACCTTTGGAATAAGATCAACAAGTTGCGCCTCTCGCTCCGTTTCTTCGGTTTTTATTCCTAAAACAAACATTGCATCTTTTTCGTTCATCATAACGACATCAGCAAGTCCCAGCATTTCTTCATAATGCGGTTTTGCCTGTTCATATCCGTCTTCTCCCCAAAGTGATGGACGATAATTACAATCAAAAACGACGGTTCCTCCGTTTTCTTTAACTGCTCTCGCTAAAGACTTCATATGATGGCGCACCGTATCATTCATCGCAAGTGTAATACCGCAAAAATGAACGATATCAATTTCCTTAGCAATTTCTTCAAATTGGTACATCTCTTCAGACGCCGTATTGAAGCTACTTTCTAGTCGATTCGAATACGTAACGCGGCTTGCACGTGCACCGAATCCATTTTCTAAAAAATACATACCTACATATTTACCGCCTCTTGAAACAAGAGAAGTTTGAATCCCTAACTTTTGAATGTAAGATACAGCTGCATCTCCAACCGAATTTTCCGGTAAAGTTGAAATAAGAAGCCCTTCATGCCCTAAGTGAGAAAGTGCCGCTGCAACGTTCACACCTGTACCTGAAAATGAGTAATTTAACGTGTTAGCTTGCGACAACAATTCATATCCAGGTACTTGCATGCGCATCATTACTTCGCCAAACGCTGCAATTTTCTTACGCATATTGATCAACTAGCTTCTTCACGACTGCTAATAATTCACGAACATCTTCTACTTTCGTGTTACCAGTTTCTTTATCAATAATAGAAGAGTACACGTGCGGGATAACTTGCTCTACGTTTGCTTCAAGCGCAATACGTACAATTGTTTCGAAGTTTTCTTTATCAATTCCGCCTGTTGGCTCTAATGCGAATCCTTCTTCCGCACAAGCTTTCGCAACTGCACGATATTCTTCTTCATGAGCTAAACCTTTCATTGGGAAGTATTTCAATGAATTTCCGCCCATATCACGTACAATTGCAATTGCTGTTTTAATTGGAACGATTGCTTTTTCTTCTCCAGCTGCGCTAATTGGACCAGTAGAAATATTTACGTAACCTACTTTTCCTGTTGGCGATACTAAACTATTAATCCAGCTATCTTTTTCGCCAAGATTTGCACGTGTAGCTCCAACTGAAGGGAACACTTGGTTAATATGGCTGCCAGGATAATGCTTCGCAATCTCAGCTACAACTGCCGCTTGGCGATTATCTCCTGCTCCTAGTCCGATTGATACAGCGTCATCAATTTCTTTTCCGTATGCTTTCATCGCTGTAACGGCTTCTTCTACTGTTGGGTAGTCTTTTGATAATACCCCCACTACTACATACCCTTCTGCTGCTTCAAAAATATCTTTCGCATTTCGGGTATTGTTCGCTAATACATTTAATGCTACGCGGCCTTTATAAAAACGTTTTTGAATATTTGTCATTTTAGTTTCCCCCTACAATTTCTCTCAATTTTTCTTCAATTACATGTATGTCATCACCTTGAAGTGGACGTGGATCAATATCAAAGAATCCTTGTCTTACTCCGTAATCACGTGTATAGATTGCGATTTCCCCTTCGCGTAATGCTGTCACAACGTCTTTTGCCGATTTATTTAACTCTTTTTCGTTAATATGAATACGTGCTCTAAAGATTGCTCTTCCGGCTTCATCTTGAACGATCGTTACATTTACACCTTTTAATTCTTTTAGCGGTATAAGTACTTGTAGCAATTCTTTTTCTTGCTCACTTTTATCTTCTTTTACGCCGTACTCATCAAGCGCTTGAAGTAAGCCGAAAGTTGTTTCTTTCCCAACTTTCATACTTCTTCCGATGCAATGTAATTGCACTTTCAGCCATTCGATATATTTTCGTTTACCGCCAACAATACCAGAAGTAGGTCCTTCAATTGCCTTTGAACCACTATAAATGGCAAGGTCTGAATACTTCACATATTTTTGAATGTCTTCTTCAGCTGCCGCATCAACGATAAGTGGTACGTTATTTCGCTGCGCTACTTCCCATGCTTCTTCAACAGAAATCATATTTTTTTGCACTGCATGATGTGATTTCACATACAGAATCGCTGCTGTATTTTCACCAATTGCATCTTCAATATGCTCTGCTTTCCCTTCATTTGCGTAACCCACTTCAACAAGCTTACCGCCGCCTAAATAAATCATCGTTTCAACTGGAGCACCGTATTGAACGTTATGACCTTTTAACATAATTACTTCGTTTTTCGCGATTACTTCTTGATGAAGTCTTTCACTTTTACGGCGATTTCCTTCCGTCACGATACCAGCGATAGAAAGCGCAATTCCGCTCGATGCTGAGTTCACAACGACCGCTGCCTCTGAATCTAGAATTCTCGCAATATGGTCTCCCGCTTTATCTACTAAATCAGCAATTTCCACATAATTTTGTCCACCATGTTTCATCGCATCCATAACTGTATCTGTAGGAGCGGATACACCTAAAATACTCATTCTACCGCTCGCATTAATTACTCTTTTTAATCCGTACTTAGCATTCAATGAATGACCCATTGATTACAACCCCTTTCGTATCAATCCTTCTTTCAGCAATGCGCTGATCCCCTTCTGAATCAATTAACGTAACCTTCTCATCTTTCACTGTAAATAAAGTTAAGTTTGCAATATCTCCTTCTTGAATACGGCCAAGATCTGGTTTTTTCAGCCACTCTGCTGCATTTTTCGTAACCGCGTCAATTACTTCTTCTAGCGGATAACCTAAGTAAAGGAATTTCGAAAGAACGTGAGCCATACTATACACGGGACCGTGTATACGATTCTTCCGGTAAATATCTGTACTAATTGTATTAAAAGCAATACCGTGATGCTTCGCCGCCTCTGCTACTTTAAAAGAAAAACTAGCATTACCGTGACCAACATCTAAATGAACACCACGATTCACTGCATCTAGTAATACAGGTAGCGGTTTGCCTTCTTCATCGAATAAATTATTTTCTTTCCCGTTTAAGTAATGTGTAATGACATCATCTTTTTCTAAAAGAGGTACAACTTCCTCAATGTGAGGAGGCGCTGAACCGATATGTACCATAATTGGTAATGATGTTTCACGGGATAAAGAGCGTGCAACATGAAGCGGTTCAATTCCGCTATCACAAACGACACTTTTACTCATTCTCGCCTTTAACCCAACGATTACATCTTTATACTTTTCTACTGCTTCTATCACTTTCTCTTTATCGATCCATTCCATATTGGATAGTTCATCAATTCGTTTCAAACCGATGCGAGAAATATTTAAAAAGGCAAATAAATTCGTTTTTGCCTGCTCTCTACTTTTTACTAAATCTGCAATACGATCAGCTCCGCAGCTACCCGCATCAACAATTGTCGTTACCCCTTGCTTAACGCCAATTTCATCCACCTCATCGCCATACGGATCAAACTCCGGAAAAGCATGAACGTGCAAATCAATCCAGCCACTCGATACGTAAGTACCTGAGTAATCAAGAACCTTTCCACCTTCGCCAGCACCAGCTTTCGTCACCTGTGCGATTTTATTATTTTCAATTACAATGTCAATCTCTTCCCCGTTCACACGTTTTACATTACGTAGTACGAATCGTTCTGTCATTGTACTTCCACCCTTTTCTATAAGAAGCCATAAGAATACGCTTACATTAAAGTTTCATTTTATATGTCTTTCACACGTTTAGCGTAACACAAAAAAAGGGAGAAGTAAATATAACGTTATAATGTTTGAAAGTGAATAAAAAGATGCTCCTCCAAAATGGTAATAGTATAGGAAATTATATCAACGATTTTTTGAATATATCTATCATAACTTACAATATATCAACGATTTTTCAATTATATCTATCATAACTTACAATATATTAACGATTCGACAAGGAATATCGATTTACCGACAAGAAACGTCAATTCCTTTCTTATATAAGAAAAGGCTGTCCCAAATGGCACAGCCTTCTTCTCTATTCCTGAACCGTCACAATAACCCCATCCATATTGTTCCCGGAAATTTCATACTGCTTGTTTGCTGGAACGTTCACTTTCGTATTCTCAGAAACTTTATAATAAGAAACAGTATATTTCTTACCTTCTACTTCAGTTGAAACCTCTTTTTCCTCTTTTAAAAACTCTAAATATTCCTCTAGTGTGAAATTCTTTTTTTGCATAATTGCGCTATGAGGTAGGCCAACATAACGGATATGCCATGGCTCATATTGAATTCCAGTAATGTTACTTTTATTTTTCGGATAACGTAATACAAAGCCATGCTTCCATACGTTCTCTTCGATCCATTTTCCTTCAGGCGCTTTCTCCATCTTCTTTTGCGTTGATCCAACGTCTAGTGATAATCCTAAATTATGTTCACTATATCCTGCTGGAAGCGCGTAATCAGATCCCATTTCTTTATATAATTTACTTTGTTCTTTAAAATCTCGATACCCACTACTCATTAAGAAATGCTGTACGCCATCTTTTCCAGCCGCATCGACAACGTTCAAAAACTTTTTTACAACATACTTTGATAAACGAAGATTTCTATCAAATATTACGTAGCCTCTTACTAATTCACTATTATGATTTACATTTATAATATCAGACCTAATACTATCTTTTTTTACTGGATAATCCCTATTAACTAATAATAAATCACCCTTATAAATTTGTTCCTTCGTAATCTCTTTCCTCTCGGTATTTGCCGCCTTTACTAGCTCATCTTTTCCGACAATTTTAACATCGATTTCCTTTTGAAATAACGGTGATATATAAAAGCCTACACATACTGTGCATGCTATAAAAAAAGAAATAAATACCCACTTTTTCATTTCTAGTTCCTCCTTAACGTAACTTACGTATAGAATAGAAAAAACTATTAAAATAAAAAGTGGGGTAAAGTTTAAATTTTTATTAAATTGTTAAGTTTTCGTCTTTTGGCAATCGCACTTCAAACATTGTTCTAACTACATTACTTTCAGCAGAAATTGTACCGTTATGCTGCTCAACAATATTTTTCGCAATAAACAGTCCAAGGCCTGTCCCGCCACGGTTCTCAGTTCTCGATTTATCACCTGTATAAAACATATCAAAAAGATACGGTAAATCTTCTTCTGGAATGCTGTCTCCATAATTCATAACTTGTACGACAACTTCTCCATTATCGATATACCCATTCAGATCAACAAATTGCCCATCATATCCGTATCGAACGGCATTTGTTAACAAGTTTTCAAATACTCTAGCTAACAATTTTCCATCACCGTTAATTGGCAAATGAGGATCAATATTCAACCTAGCTTGTAAATGATGTTTCTCTAATAAAGGATACAATTCCTCATCTAACTGTATAAGTAGTTCACTTATATCAATCGGCTTTTTATCCAGCTTTAGCATGCCATAATTCATACGTGTAATTTCAAATAACTCATCAATTAAACTTTCGAGCCTTTGCGATTTCGTATATGCAATTGTGGAGAAATGTTTAATTTGTTCTTTTGTTAAATTCTCATCTTTAAGAATTAAATCTAAATACCCTAACACGGATGTTAATGGAGTTCTTAAATCATGAGCTAAGTTTACAACGAGCTGATCTTTACTACTTTCAGCAAAGTCTCCTCTTTCCACCGCTTCTTTTAACTTTTCACTCGCAACATTTATTTCACGTGCGATATCTCCAAACTCATCGTTTGATGAAACTTGAACTTTATTCGTAAAGTTACCGTTCGCAAGATGATGAATCCCGTTAGAAATCTCACTAAAATACTTTAAATACGGTTTTGTCAAAAAGAAGAAAAAGATAATAGATAACGGAATAAAGAAAATTAAAAAGAAGTTAATGTCCCCAACTTCCCTTACCACTGACCTAAATTGCGCTAAAGGCTCTTCGTAGCGAACCATCGTTTTATAATACAGCTGCAATCCTTTATAAATTATATAAGTTACAGTTGCTGCAAGCACCATACTTAACGCAAATAAGGCAATCATTTTAAATCGAAAACTTTTCATCATATTAGCCATTGAAAGTATAACCTACTCCCCACACTGTTTTTATTAATTTATCCTTTCTTTTATCTTCCCCAAGCTTTTTCCGCAACGTACGAATATGTACCATAACTGTATTTCCGCCTTCATAATAATCATCTGCCCATACTTGCTGAAAAATATTTTCCACATTATACACTTTCTTCGGATGGCTCGCTAATAAATATAAAATATCAAACTCTTTCGGTGTTAACTCAATTTGCTCTCCATAGACGTTCACTGTTCTTCGCTCAGGATCAATAATAACTCCGCCTATCTCTAAAGCAGATTTATTCTCCGCTACTTTCGGCTGATTTAATGTAAGAAACCTACGTAATTGTGCATTTACACGCGCAACTAATTCAATCGGTGTAAAAGGTTTCGTCATATAATCATCTGCGCCTAATACAAGACCTGTCACCTTATCAAAGTCCGAAGTTTTCGCACTTAAGAAAATGATTGGCATATGGTGCTTCGCGCGAATTTGACGCGTCACTTCATACCCATCCATTTTCGGCATCATAATATCTAAAACCACTAAGTCGATTGGCTGCGTTTCAATAATATGAACAGCCTCTTCCCCGTCTGCTGCCTTCACGACGTGGTACCCTTCTTTTTCTAAATGTATCTCAATTAAATCAGCAATTTCTGCCTCATCATCCACTATTAAAATTGAAATGCGCTTCATTTTACTCCCCCTTTTATACGCTCGATTGTAAACTAGTCTATCCAATTTGTACAATACGAAAAGGTTACCCGTTAGAGTAACCTTTGTAAATAAAATTATATCAGCGATTTTCCAAATATATCGACCATAACTTGAATTATATCGGCGATTTCTCAATTATATCGACCGTAACTCGCATTATATCAGCGATTATTGAAATATATCGACTTACCGACAATTAACAACGAAATTCGCCCGCTACTTTAAAGACTCAAGTTACCGCTCCAAAACAATTCGCTGTTTCGTGATCTCCGCCAACCTTCCGCGGTCTACTTCATACTCAGCTTCAACACTTTGCGGCACCATAACTTTTCCGCCCTTAAGCGTCACTTCCGGCGAAATAATATCCTGCTCCCAATGTCTGCTAGAAGCAGATATATCGCCTGGAATCGTAAAGTTCGGCAATGAGGCAAGCGCAACATTTTGTGCTCTTGAAATCCCCATCTCCACCATACCGCCGCACCAAACGGGTATGGTGTGCTCCATGCAATAATTATGGATTTGAACCGATTCTGTTAATCCGCCCACTCGCCCTGGTTTAATGTTCACAATTTGGCAGCTACCAAGGGTAATCGCAACGCGTGCATCTTCTAAACTATGAATACTTTCATCTAAACAAATCGGCGTTTCAATTTTCTTTTGCAACTCCGCGTGATCAAGAAAATCATAATCGGCTAACGGTTGTTCAATCATCATTAATTGGAATTCATCTAGTCGTTTCAGCCTCTCCGTATCCCCTAATGTATATGCTGAATTTGCATCTGCCATTAGCGGGATATGCGGAAACTCTTTTCGAATCTCTTTCAATAATTCGTAATCATGCTCTGGCTTTATTTTCACTTTAAAACGCTCGTATCCTTCTTCTGCGTACTTCTCGATTTGTTTTAACATAACCGGAATCGTATTGATCCCAATTACAACGCCGACTTCAATTTCAGACTTCGTTCCGCCAAGCACTGTCGCTAACGATTTCTTTTGACACTTCGCATATAAATCCCAAACAGCCCCTTCAATTCCGGCCTTTGCCATTCGGTTTCTTTTTATATGTTGAAATAGACCCGGTACCTCATTCGGATGAGAAATTTCAGCCTTTAATAAATCAGGTATTAAAAAGTCTTGCAGTACATGCAGCGCCGTCTTCACCGTTTCTTCCGTATACCACGGTTCAGAGAACGCAACGACTTCGCCAAATCCAATGTACCCGTCTTCATCTTCTAATTCAATAACGATACTCTCACGCTTTTCGTAAGTCCCGTAGCTTGCAGCAAACGGGATTACGAGTGGCATTTCCGTTATATACAGTGTCGCTTTTTTTATTTCCACCTACATCTCCTCCACTAATTGTCTTAACTCTCGTCTTAACAATTTTTTCGAAGCGTTACGTGGTAATTCCTCTAAGAAACATGCTTTCTTCGGCACTTTATATTTCGCTAATTTCTCCTCGCAAAAGTGAAGAATTTCTTCTTCTGTTACCGCCCCGCTTTTCACAACAAAAGCAGCGGGTACTTGTCCCCATTTATCATCAGTCATACCTACAACACCAGCTTCCGCTATCGCTGGATGGGACAGCAACACTTCTTCAATTTGAGCCGGATATATATTCTCTCCGCCAGAAATAATTAAATCACTGCGGCGATCTAATACGTATAAAAATCCTTCTTCATCTAAATAACCGAGGTCGCCAGTATGAAGCCATCCGTTTTGAATAGTCTCACGCGTCGCATCTTCACGGTTAAAATAACCGCCTGTTACGTTCGGTCCTTTTACTACGATTTCACCTTCCGCATGTGGCGGCACTACTACGCCGTCTTTTTCAATACGAAGTTGGCACTGAAATAGTGGCTTTCCAGCTGATCCTACTTTCGTTAACATGTAATCTGCGGACAACGTACAAATTTGCGAAGACGTTTCTGTCATACCGTACGTTTGATACACAGGAATTCCTTTATCTACACATGTTTCGAGTAACGGTTTTGGCGCTGGTCCTCCGCCAAGTAACATACATCGTAAAGAAGAAGGATATGTTTCTTCTCCAAGTCTCTCTAATAAATCAGTTAACATTTTTGATACGACTGAAATAATCGTTACGCCTCTCGTTTGAAGTGCTGTATGAATAAAATCAGCATCATATTTCGGAACGAGTAAAATGCGCATGCCGTACATAATATTTTTCATTAGAAGAGATAACCCGCCAACATGGAACATCGGCATACACGCTAACCAGCAATCATCATCACGAAGTCCTAAATTAAGCGAAGAGCCAACCGCGCTGGCCCAGTGATTTCCATATGTTAAAATAACGCCTTTCGGTTTCCCTGTCGTCCCTGACGTATAAATAATCGTCATCGCTTCTTCTAAAGAGAATTCTTCTTGTATAGAGGCTTCCTCTTTTGGTCCATTCATCACTTCGGCGAATGAATAGACAGGAACATCTTTAGCATCAAATTCTTGATCGGTCACTAAACAAATAACTTCAGCATCATCCATTTGCCAAAGTAGCTCTTCTCTTGAAAGACGCGTATTTAAAAGCACAGCTACTGCCCCTACGTACGATAGGGCGTGAATAACTGTAATCATCTCCATACCATTTTTCATCAGAACAGCCACCTTTTCCCCTCGCTTCACTCCTACATGCGTGAGGTGTTCACAAACAGATACTACTTTTTCATGCAGCTGCATAAAAGTAACTTTCTCTTCCTCTATTTCAATTGCAGTACGATCTGGTGTTAAAAATGCACGTTGCTTTAACCAATTTGGCATCGTCTCCATCATACATTCTCCTTTCATGAAAGAAAGAGACTTGATGTGACATCAAGTCTCTTAGTTGTTTTGTTTCCGGTTTGATCTCATCTAGCTACAGCGGCTAGAACAGTCGGTCGTTTCACGCCTTCCTACGAGGCAAAAAGCGCCTCTACGTCAGGAGTTCCAACGCCCTCTTGTTCTAAGCGAGCCGCTTCCGCTTTTAATTTCATCCAGCTACAGCGGCTAGAATGTTCGGTGGCTTCACTTCTTCCTACGGGGCAAAAAACGCCTCTACGTCAGAAGCTCCATCCCCCTCATATTCTAAGCGAGCCGCTTCCGCTTTTGATTTGATCAAGGGAAACGAGGGAATTGACCGAAGTCCGGACTGCGTTTTTCTTTGAATGCGTCGCGACCTTCTTTTGCTTCGTCAGTTGTGTAGTACAATAACGTTGCATCTCCAGCTAGTTGTTGAATACCAGCTAGACCGTCTGTGTCTGCGTTGAATGCAGCTTTTAGGAAACGAAGTGCCATTGGGCTGTTTGCTAAGATCTCTTGTGCCCATTGTACTGTTTCTGCTTCAAGTTGTTCTAATGGTACTACTGTATTTACTAAGCCCATATCAAGCGCTTCCCCAGCACTGTATTGACGGCATAGGTACCAAATTTCGCGAGCTTTCTTGTGGCCTACCATACGAGCTAAGTAACCAGCTCCGTATCCACCGTCAAAGCTTCCTACTTTAGGACCTGTTTGTCCGAATACAGCGTTGTCTGCAGCGATTGTTAAGTCACATACGATATGAAGTACGTGTCCTCCACCGATTGCATAACCTGCTACCATTGCGATAACTGGTTTAGGAATTGCACGAATTAGACGTTGTAAGTCTAATACGTTTAGACGTGGGATTTGGTCGTCACCTACATATCCACCATGACCACGAACTTTTTGGTCGCCGCCAGAACAGAATGCACGTCCACCTTCACCTGTTAAAATGATAACGCCAACATTTGCATCATCACGAGCTTGTGCAAAAGCGTCGATTAACTCCATTACCGTTTTTGGACGGAATGCGTTATGTACTTCAGGACGGTTAATCGAAATTTTTGCGATACCATTGTATGTTGAATAAATAATATCTTCGTAATTGCCTTCTTTTACCCATTCAATAGCCATTACAACTACCTCCTTGTATATTTCTGATCTCCTCTATAAGTGTAACTTCATTCTTAACTGAAAAAAGCATCACTGCATAGTTTTTAGAAATCCCTTTACTATTGTATCAAACTTTTCCGGTTGTTCCACATGAATTGCATGGCCAGCACCATCAATTTTGACAATTTTCGCATCAGAGACGCATTTTTCGATGTTTTTTAATATGCGAAAGAACTTTTCATCATGCTCTCCGTTCATTAAAAGAACAGGTATTTTCAAGTTGTGTAGCTCATCCCACCATGAAGGCTGAGCCCCTGTTCCCATGCCGCGCAAGCTATTTGCAAGTCCTTTTGGATTGTTAGCAAGTCGTTCTTTTCGCACCGCTTCTTGTACGTTTTTTGCTAAACGTTTTTGCGTTTCAAACAGCGGAATATTTTCCCACATCGATACAAAACTTTCTATGCCTTCTCGCTCAATTTTATCGGCAAGTCGCTCATCTTTTTCACAGCGTTCTTTTCGCTCATCTTCACTTTTGAGTCCAGCTGTACAATTTTCTAATAAAAGAGAACGTACATATTCTGGATATAGACACGCCATCGTAATCGCCAGTCTACCGCCCATTGAATAGCCAAGTATATGTGCTTTTTCAATATGAAGGTAATCTAATAGTTCTTTCATTTGCAATGCCACATTTCGAATGTCATAATGCGCAACATCTTCAGGACTCTCGGTCTTTCCGTGTCCAACAAGATCCACTACAATAACTTGAAACTGCCCACTCCATGAAGAGATAAAAGAACGCCACGTTTCCATGCTTCCCGTAAAACCATGAAGAAGTAGAAGTGGTTCCCCGCTTCCGACTACTTCATATTCATACGATACACCTTGCAGCGTTACTTTCATTTTGATTCACCTTGCAATGATGTAGTAATTACGTCCTGTGTTTTTGCCCATAACGTACGGTGCAACGTTAAGTTTTCATCACGGTTCGTACAAATTTCTACAACGTGTAAACCTTCTGTCGTTGCTCCCTTTTGTACTTCCTCCCGGAATTGCTCCCAACCATTTACACGGCTAAATGAACCACCGTACATTTTAACAACATGCTCATAGTCAAGCCCAATCGGCGTTCCAAATAACGATTCGAAGTGTTCCTTTTTCTCATATTGTGGTAAGAATGAGAAAATACCCCCACCATCATTATTTACAACGACAATCGTTATATTTAATTCATGTAATTTCGCTGCTAACAGCCCGTTTAAATCATGATAAAATGATAAATCACCAATTACTAATACAAGTGGATCGCAAATCATGCTCGCTCCTAAAGCTGTCGAAATGATGCCATCAATCCCATTTACACCGCGGTTTGCCATCACTTGAATATTTTTATCTGATGTGAAGAAGAATGAATCTGTATCACGAATTGGCATACTATTACTCGCAAATAACGTTGCTCCTTCTGGTAATACGCGTACAATATCTGTAATGACTTTTCCTTCAAATGCAGTTTCATATGTTTCCATTTCACGAAGCGTTTCCTTCGTTTTTTCGTTTATATGTTGCCACATTTGGGACCAATCATTCTTTTTCATAACTGGCATTTTTTCTATTAATGTACTGCAAAATGCAATATCACTTGCCTGTACAACTTCTGTCGCAACAAGAGCTGGATCTCTCCATTGTCCAGATTCGTCAACAACGATATGAACAGCTTTCGTTTGTTTTTTAATGAACTGCGTTAATGCTTTCGAAACAGGCATACCACCAAAACGAATTAAAACGTCCGGCTTCCACGTCTCTTTTAACAATTCATTTCGTAAAAATGTATCATAACAGTCGATTACCATCGTTTTATCGTGGTGTCCGCTACGAATATTAGAAAGTGGGTCTGCTAATATTGGGTATCCCGTTTTTTCAGCTAGTTGCGTTGCAAACGTTGCGATTTCTGAATGACTATCATCTCCACAAATAATAAGCCCCTTTTCCATATGTGAAAGGCGCCCTACAAGAGAATCTACATATTCACTCGGCATCACCACGTTCCCTTGCTGAACTACTCCTGTATATTCCCCGCGTCCTTTATCCCATAAACTTTCTAATGAAAAGTCCGGGATAAGCGGTTCACGAACTGGAAAATTAAGATGAACAGGTCCTTGCGGCGCTAAACAAGCACTTGCTATCATGCGCTGCGTTGTCATGCGAGCGTAGTGGTACATCGCTTCACTCGCTTCTGGAAGTGCCATCTCTGTAAATTGCTTCACAAACGTACCGTATAAATTAAATTGATTCATCGCTTGTGGTGCACCGACATCTCTTAATTCATGCGGTCTATCTGCTGTTAAGACGATAAGCGGCACTCGTGAATGGAAAGCTTCACATACAGCTGGATAGTAGTTCGCTGCTGCCGTTCCTGACGTACATAATAATGCAACCGGACGTTTTTTCGCTTTTGCGATACCGAGCGCAAAAAATCCTGCAGATCTTTCATCTACATGTAAATATGTGTTCATTCCTTCGTGTTGTTCCATTAGTAGAGCAATCGGCGTTGACCGTGAGCCTGGACTAATGACAACATCACATACATTTAGACGCGTCAGTTCATCCACGAACGCGCCTAAATAATATGATAATGCTTCTATATGATTGTTCATTTCATTAATTCCTCCAAAGCACCAAGCATCGGTCTAAACTTCAAACTTGTCTCTTCATATTCAAGTTGCGGTACTGAATCAATTACAATCCCGCAACCGGCAAATAAGGATGCTTTCTCGCCATTTAATAATCCGCAGCGAAGTGCAACCGCAAATTCACCATTTCCTTCATCATCTATCCAGCCAATCGGTGCACCATATAATCCTCTGTCTAACAATTCAACATCACGAATCAGTTTCATCGCTTCCAAACGAGGTGTCCCGCCAAGAGCTGGTGTTGGATGTAATTCTTCTACCATCGTTAAAAGACTCGCAGTGCCTTTTGCCTCTACAGGCGTATATAAATGAATTAAGTTTTTCGTTGTTAATAGACCTGGACTCTCCGGAATATTAACGTATTCGCAGTGCTCATTTAATACCGACCTGATCATGTTCACAACATAACCGTGTTCAGCTAAATTCTTTTCATCATGAAGAAGCGCATTACTATTTCGCTTACTTTCTTCTATAGATTGACCATGACCAGTTGAACCAGCAAGACACATCGAAGTAAACTTCTCATCTTCTTTGCGAATTAACCTCTCTGGCGTCGCTCCTAAGAAGCATGCTCCTTTATAATCAAAAGAAAATACGTAACAATCCGGTTGCCCAATGCGAAGTGCTTCTAAAACAAGAGCAGAATCAATATGATGATCCATTTCTACTTTTAGCTCCCTCGCTAATACAACCTTCTGCACGTTACCCTGCTTCATCTCATCTTGCACTTTCTCAATGGCTTTCATCCAGCCTTTCGGATCCACTTCCACTTTAGAAGTAACTGTTAATTTCGATCCTTCTAATGCACATTTACTCTCCCCAAAAATTTTCTCTTCTAAAGAAACAATTTCGTTATAAAGAGTTTCTGCACAATCTGTTGCTGAAACGAATGTATTCATCGTTAACCATGCTTTTTCATTTTTTACAGTTAATAAAAATGCTGGTAGTGAAAATGTCGTATCATCGAATTCTTTCCATAAGTCCGTTTTCTCTTTTTCTTGGTCAAATGAAAATCCACCAAATAAAAGAGGACCTGTTCCAAATTCATATTTTTCTCTTTGTACAAATGCTTTCTCTTTTACTTTATCCCACTCGTCACGAGCCGCTTGAAAGCGTTTGTGAGAAGAATTTGCTATAGTGAAAACAGAGCCAATTCCAGCAAATATTACATGCTGAGCTGGATCTGCGAAATAACATCTATTTTCCAATGCAATCCTTTTTCCTGCTGCATAAAACAGAAGCGGATCCATCCAGTCTATTTGTTTTACAAAACTAACCAATATTTTTTCATCAGTTGCATGCTTAATGGCTGCACTAAGAACTTCTTGCAAGCCTTTTTGTTTCGTTTGAATCACAATTGTCTCCCCCCTATGGGCGAAAAATAGTCATAATTACGCTTGATTTTAAGATACACCTCAAACGAAAGGCCTGTCAACGTTTAGCATTTCTGAGAAATTCACCTTCTCTTCCTAGAAAATAAACGTTGACACTAAATGATGCTTTTTCTACACTTAGTTGTGTACAATATGTGACCAAAGGAGGATTCAACATGGAAATGAACGTCGAAACGAATTCCTCTCCTACGGCGCCAAAACCAAGCAAGCAAACAGGCTGGCGCATTTGGTGGAGTTTACTACGTCCCCATACATTAACAGCAGCTTTCGTTCCTGTTTTCATCGGAACAGCCTATGCAATGCAGGTCGGAGGTATAAATCAAATCCATCTCCCTCTTTTCCTTATAATGCTTCTTGCTTGTCTTCTCATTCAGGCAGCAACAAACATGTTTAATGAATACTTTGATTATAAAAGAGGACTCGATCACGAAGGTTCAGTTGGTATCGGCGGCGCTATCGTTCGCGATGGCATTCAGCCAAAAACAGTGCTTAACTTAGCATTTGGATTTTTCGGCATCGCAATACTATTAGGTGTTTATATTTGTATGAATTCTAGCTGGTGGCTTGCTGCAATCGGTCTTGTTTGTATGGCCGTTGCTTACCTTTACACGGGTGGCCCACTTCCCATTGCCTATACACCATTTGGAGAGTTAACAGCCGGATTATTTATGGGTGTTATCATTATTGGAATTTCATTCTTTATTCAAACTGGAACTGTAACATCAGAAGTCATTTTACTATCTATTCCAAGCTCCATTTTAATTGGTGCCATTTTACTAGCTAATAATATTCGTGACTTAGATGGCGATAAAGAAAACGGTCGTAAAACGTTAGCAATTCTCGTTGGACGTGAAAGAGCGGTTGGTGTACTTGCTTCTATGTTCATCGTTTCCTACATTTGGACAATTGCTTTAATTATCGTGGGCATCGTATCACCATGGATGCTTATCGTATTTTTAAGTGCACCGAAAGCATTTAAAGCGACGAAAGGCTTTATCGGCAAAAGCATTCCAATGGAAATGGTACCTGCGATGATTGCAACAGCAAAAACAAATACGATCTTCGGTCTCCTCATGGGAATCGGATTATTACTTGGATACTTTCTATAAAAGGAGCTGCTTATGCGGCTCCTTTTTCATATCTGAAATTCATCTCATAATTCCTACTCGCAACGCTCATACTATGTAAAGAAACTGAATTGTAGGAAGGTGGACGACTATGTTAACTCCACAACAAATAAATCAATTTAAATCCGTTTTAGAAAAACAAAAACACGAACTAGAGCAAACGATACAAACACACGAAAATGAAGATCGTGCATCTGAACGTGAGTCTGTTGGAGAATTATCTAGCTATGATAACCATCCAGCTGATATGGCAACAGAGCTATATGAACGTGAAAAAGACTTCGGGCTTATTGAACTTTGGCATAAACAGCTAGAGGATACGAAACATGCCTTGCAAAAAATAGAAGCGGGTACGTACGGCATTTGCGAAGTGTCTGGCGAAGAAATTCCATTTGAAAGATTAGAAGCAATGCCGACTGCTACAACATGCATCCAGCACGCGACAAATAAGCTAAATATGAATACACGACCAGTCGAAGAAGAAGTGTTATCTCCTTCTTTCCACAAACATGATGAAGATCGTTCTGTTGAATATGATGCAGAAGATGCATGGCAAGATGTTGCTAATTACGGAACATCTGAAACACCATCTGATTTAGAAAGACAAGATTCGAAAAACTATAATGGCATGTACGTAAATAGTGAAGAAAACGTAGGCTACGTAGAGGATTTCGAAAACTTTATTGGTACAGATATGTATGGAAAAAATCCGCAAGTTTTCGCTACGGAAGAACATGAAGAATATGAACAAATGCTTGATGACTTTGAAGAGCGTACGTTTAAGGGCGAATTGTCTTCAAATGAGTCGAGTTCCAAAGAATAAAAAAAAGCATTCCGAAAATCGGAATGCTTTTTATCGCTAGCTAATTAGTTTTTTGTAACGTTAGCAGCTTGTGGTCCACGGTTACCTTCAACGATTTCGAAAGAAACTTCTTGACCTTCTTCTAAAGTTTTGAATCCGTCACCTTGGATAGCTGAGAAGTGAACGAATACATCGTCTCCACCTTCAACTTCGATGAAACCGAAACCTTTTTCGCTGTTGAACCATTTAACTTTACCTGTTTGCATGTCATGTACCTCCTAAATAAAAATGAAACTATGAATCCACATGAAAAGGTGGATATAAAGGACATGAATGTATAACAAGCTTACAGCCTTTAATTCAACGTGCTTTATTTCCGTACCACATTATGTAGCTCAATAGTGATTTCACTATATCACGCTATATCAAAAACGTCAAATGAGAACACTTTCATTCCACCATTTTTTTATAATTTTAATATAATGTTGAATTTCCATATTCATATATTATCTCGCCATTTGCGGACAGCTTGATTGGCGGGAGCTGATAATCAGTTTTGGTTGGTTCCACTTTATTTGAAAATTAACAAAACTAAAGTATTCTAATCCTATTAAATTCTGTACAATATAAGTATCTATTACATACGAGGTGAAAAAAATGAGAGCACACGAAATTGAGTATAAGTTATATGGCGATGATATGCAGTTTGTTGAAATTGAGTTAGATCCAGAAGAAAGCGTGATCGCAGAAGCTGGCGCAATGATGATGATGGAAGATTACATAGAAATGGAAACAATCTTCGGTGATGGTTCTGGCCCATCTGGAGGTTTATTCGGAAAATTAATGGGCGCTGGTAAGCGTCTCGTTACAGGCGAAAGTATGTTTATGACTGTATTTACAAATACAGGTCACGGCAAACGCCACGTCTCATTTGCTGCTCCTTATCCTGGTAAAATTATTCCTGTAGATTTAACAGAATATCAAGGAAAAGTAGTTTGTCAAAAAGATGCCTTTCTTTGTGCCGCAAAAGGTGTTTCTATCGGAATTGAATTTACGAAAAAAATAGGAACTGGTTTCTTCGGTGGTGAAGGTTTCATCATGCAGAAACTTGAAGGTGACGGTCTTGCTTTCATGCACGCAGGTGGAACTGTATATAAACGTGAATTAAAACCTGGTGAGAAACTTCGCATTGATACAGGTTGTCTCGTTGCCATGACAAAAGATATTAACTATGATATTGAATTCGTTGGTAAAGTAAAAACAGCTCTGTTTGGCGGCGAAGGTTTATTCTTCGCAACGTTAGAAGGACCTGGAACAGTTTGGATTCAGTCCTTAACACTTAGCCGATTAGCAGCACGCCTTACAAGCCCAGCAGCGCAAAGTACTGGCGAAGGTAGTGTATTAGGTGGCCTTGGTCGTTTACTAGATGGGAAAGAGTAAACTGCGCCCTTATTTGGGCATGGCCATCAACTAATAAAATAATAAAATTAAAACACCCTTGCTTGCAGTAATAAAGTGAAAGGGTGTTTTAATTTACGTCTACAAACGAGAAAAAGCAGTTAAAATAAAGTAATAAGGTTTACTTAAGGAAAATAAGGTATATTATATTTGTTGAGTAGATTCTCTTTAGAGACAAGAAAAGTAGGTGAACAAAGTGGGAAAATATCAATTGGATTCCAAAAGTCAGGTAGCTGTGGCAAAGTTCCATGAAAAACAGAAGCCTGCCAAATTTGATAAAAAGCAGCAACTTGAAAAATTGCGTACGGAGTATTTGAAAAAGAAGCAAAAACAAACAGATAAATAATATGTTTTATTTTCCGAATTTTTTCTGTATGTAACGCAAACAAACACAAGAAAATAGGTAAGTTATTCATCATTCAAATATATACAGGCTATTTTTTCAAACCTCTTACTTATGCAACTAACGCATGCGTCAGTTCATTAAGAATAACTAAAAAAGTCGATTCCTTGAGATGAAAAAGAGTAAACAGTGCCCTTATCAGGCACTGTTTTATTTTGACATTATAATTTCCTCCACTGATTTAGGTAAGCGATACAAGCTATTCCCCACCTCCAAAAGAATGAATCAAGTTCCTCACCGCATATATTAAACTATACCTTTTCTTAAGGAGGGCTACCTTAATGCGTACTCCTTTATCCTTTGATAAAGAAACTGCCATACTGTTAGCTTCTTGTTGTGAGTTAACGTATGAACAATATAAACAAAATGGTATTTTCGAAATACCAGATGGTTTTCAATATGTACAAGGTTTTCAAGGAAAGGCAATTCAAACAACAGAATGGTTCGGATTTATATTAGAATCTGAGGATACAATTATCGTTGCCTTCAGAGGCACTCAAACAGATCCAGATTGGATTATTGATTCTCTCGTCAATCAAAAACCTTATCCTTATGCTTTAAATGGCGGAAATGTCCATAACGGTTTTCTCTCTATTTATGAGTCTTGTCGTGATTCTATTATGGATATGCTCGTATCATTGCCAGCACATAAAAAACTGCTAGCTACTGGGCATAGTCTAGGTGGCGCGCTTGCCACATTACACATATTAGATGCACGTATAAATACTGCCTTCGCACAGTATGGACTTTATACATTCGCTTCTCCAAAAGTAGGAGATATCGCTTTTCGAAATTATTATAAACTACAAGTAGCTAGTAGCTTTCGTTTCGTCAACTTATTCGATGTCGTTCCACTTCTCCCTCCCCGAAACATAAATTTTAATGATCATGACTGGGAGTATGCACACGTCCATCACAACATGACATTTACAAAAAACACAAAATCCATTACAAATAATCATTCCATTACAACATACAAAACATGTCTGACTTCTCATTTTTAACCAGTAAACAATTGGAAATAAAATATTCGTATACTATAATAATCTATGAAGTTATTTTTGGATGAGGGGACCTTACATGTTAAAATTTATCTTCGCATTTTTCCTTATTGTAATTTTTACGGTTACAGGTTTCTTTACATTTTCATACTTTGCGACAGGAGAGTATGATGGGGCAGGTATCATATATACCACTGTTCCATTTCTTTCTTAAGCAAAATAAATAAAACGAGCTTAATTTTATTAAGCACGTTTTATTTATTAATATCCATTTCTGTTGGTAAATCGATAATATATCTCCCAATATAGCAACCTCTTTAAAACTGTTTAACTGCATTACCAATACCCCAAATTTCATTACTGTACTGCAAAATCGTTCGATCGCTCGCAAAATGACCAGACTGTGCAATATTTAAAATCGACATTTCTAGCCACTTCGTTCGGTTCTCATAAGCTCTACCGACAGCTTCTTGTCTTTCAGCATATGGACCAAAATCTCGCAGAACGAAATATTCATCATTTTGAATAACGAGAGAATCGTAAATTGCTTCAAATTCGGCTCCCGACTGTGCAAAGAAACCATTCGTTAACTGATCTACTACCTTTTTAATGTGCCCATTGTGGTGATAATAATCACTTGCACGATATCCACCATTTTGATAGTAATGAAGAACCTCTTCGGCTGTTAAACCGAAAATGAAACAGTTATCATCACCGACCCGGTCTTTTATTTCAACGTTAGCACCGTCTAGCGTTCCGAGTGTAATCGCACCATTCATCATAAATTTCATATTACCTGTTCCCGATGCTTCTTTACTCGCCGTTGAAATTTGTTCACTTACATCCGCTGCCGGGAATATATCTTCTGCTAAAGAAACTCGATAGTTTTCTAGAAAGATAACTTTCATATATTGACTGACATACGGGTCATTATTTACTTTTCTTGCGAGTTCATTTATTAATTTAATAATTTTTTTCGCGTAATAATAGCCAGGTGATGCTTTCGCTCCAAAAATAAAAGTACGCGGATAAAATGTAAAACTAGCATCCTCTTTCAAACGGTTATACAAATATAAAATATGAAGAACATTTAATAATTGTCGTTTGTAAGCATGTAATCTTTTCACTTGCACATCAAAAATAGAATTTGGATCAATGGTAATCCCCATTGTATTATGAATACGCTCCGCTAAAATCTCTTTACGCTCTTGCTTTACCTCTGCAAATTTCTCTTGGAAACTCGCATCATATTGAACTAATTGTAGCTCTTGAAGCTTAATCGGTTCTTTCTTCCACTCTGTTCCAATCGCCTCTGAAATGAGATTTGTTAACTGTGGATTTGCTTTCATAAGCCAGCGCCTATGAGCAATTCCATTCGTCTTATTATTAAACTTATCTGGATAAAATTCATAAAACAATCGCATTTCCCGCTGCTTTAATATTTCCGTATGAATTTTCGCTACACCGTTTACGCTATGGCTACCGACAATCGCTAAATGAGCCATTTTCACAAGGTCATGTGCAATAATCGCCATTGCTTCAATACGATCCCACTCATACGGATACTGTTCCCAAAGTTCATGACAGAAACGTTCATTAATCTCTTCAATAATCATATAAATTCTCGGTAATAACGGTTTAAAAATGTGAATTGGCCACTTTTCGAGCGCTTCTGATAACGTCGTATGATTCGTATAAGAAATCGTCTGCGTCGTTATGTGCCAAGCTTCTTCCCATGCTAACTTTTCTTCGTCTAGTAAAATACGCATCAGTTCCGGAATTGCTAAAACCGGATGTGTATCGTTAATGTGGATCGCAATTTTTTCATGTAGTTGACGAAGGTCACCATATCTTTCTCTATGCATTCGAACGATATTTTGCAAACTTGCTGATACGAGGAAATACTGTTGTTTTAAACGAAGTATTTTTCCCTCATCATGCGTATCATCTGGATATAAAAACTCCGATACAGCCTCTGTTTCACGCTTATATTTCAAAATATCTTTGCAGTTTTGCGGGAAAGGAACTGGTTCAGCATTCCAAAGTCTAAGTGTATTTACAGTACTCGTCTCATAGCCAACTACCGGCACATCATATGGCACGGCCATAATGACTTCTGCATTTGTATGCCTAAACTCTAAACGCCCGTCAATTTCTAGCGGTTCAACATTGCCGAAATAACTTACTTCTACAGCTTGATCATGCCTTCTTACTTCCCATACGTTTTCATGAAGAAGCCACTGTTCTGGAAATTCGACTTGATAACCATCAACAATTTTCTGATCAAACAAACCATGTTTATAACGAATTCCACAGCCGTGTCCTGGCAAGTTTAAAGATGCAAGTGAATCGAGAAAACAGGCTGCTAAGCGTCCAAGCCCACCATTACCAAGGCCTGCATCTGCTTCCACTTCTTCTAACTCTTGTAACGAAATCCCTAGTTCAGATAACCCTTGCTCGCATACATCTCTAATACCTAAATTCAAGATGTTACTTCCAAGCAAACGTCCAAGCAAAAACTCAATAGACAAGTAATACATTTGCTTTTGCTCTCCGGATCGATAACTCTCATTCGTTGCAATCCATTGACTATTCATATACTCACGTACCATATGGCCGAGTGTATTATATTGATCACGAGTTGTAGAATCTTTAAAACTTTTACCATACATCGTCTCTAACTTTTCTAGAAAAGTTGATTTAAAACTTTCAACATGAGTAAACATTTTTTCACCACCTACATGTTATTCCATGAGACTTTTATATAATTCCTTATAAGCAAGAGCCGATTGCTCCCAGCTGTAATCTTCAGTCATCGCTTGTTTTACAAGCTGCTCCCATACCGGTTTATCGTGATAGAATTCAATTGCACGATGAATCGTATGCAGCATGTCATGTGCATTAAAATTCGTGAAACTGAAACCATTTCCTTCGCCTGTTTCTTCATCATAAGAATGTACTGTATCGTTTAATCCACCTGTTTCTCTTACAATTGGAATCGTACCGTACGCTAATGCGATAAGTTGTCCAAGTCCACACGGTTCAAACAGCGATGGCATTAAAAACAAATCGCTTCCCGCATACACTTGGTGAGCTAATTCTTCATTAAATCCGATATAAACTTTTACCTTCTCCGGATACTCATATGCCATCCACTCAAAGAATTGCTCATATTCCGAATCACCTGAACCTAAAATAATACATTGTACATCTTCTTCCATTAGTTCGCGGAATACAGTACGTACTAAATCAAGCCCTTTTTGCTTCGTTAATCTCGTTACCATTGAAATAATTGGTGTATCCTCTTTTTCTGGCAAACCAAAATAACGCTGCAAAGCGCGTTTATTTTCACTTTTTTCATATAATGACTCTGCATCATACTGAGCCTTAATATACGAATCCGTTTCTGGATTATATACGCTCGTATCAATGCCATTTACAATACCGCTAAGCTTATCATTATATTTTCGCAGTAATCCATCTAACTTCTCACCGAAAAATTCATATTGAATTTCTTCTTTATACGTCGGGCTCACCGCTGTAATTTGATCCGAAGCGATAATACCGCCCTTCATAAAGTTCACATTCCCATAAAACTCTAACTGCTCACTGTGGAAATATTCATCACCAAGTTCTAACAAGTCGTACATTACTTCAGGAGGAAATACACCTTGGAACTGTAAGTTATGAATTGTATATACCGTTTTAATACGCTCATATAACGGGTTATCTTGATACTTTTCACGAAGTAAGAAATTAACCATAGCCGTATGCCAATCGTGGCTATGAAGAACATCCACTTCAAAATCAAGGTGCGGAATACACTCTAACACCGCTTTTGAGAAATAAGAAAAACGCTCTCCGTCATCATAATGACCATACAGAGAATCTCTCTTAAAATAATATTCATTATCTATTAAGTAATACGTAATTCCGTCTTGCTCACCTTTTAAAATTCCACAATATTGATTTCTCCACCCAAGCGGGACGTTAATTACTTTATGTAACGTACATCCATCTCTTAACTTTTGCGGAATGAGACTATAATTCGGAAGTATAATACGAACGTCCACTCCTAATTTTTTCAGCTCTTTTGGGAGCGCACCCGCTACATCAGCTAATCCTCCCGATTTCACAAACGGTACACATTCTGATACTGCAAATAAAATATTCACTTGTTGTCCCACTGCGCGAAAAGTTTTTATTACTCCTCTTGCAGCTTCCTCCCTTCGAGTTTTCATTTAAATTAAAACTTTAATCAGTGGAGGAAAAAGCCCCCACTGATTCTTTTAAGAATAACTATTAATCGTACTGTTTTGTACGCTTCCTTTTTCTACAACATACGGCCCATCGGCGTTTCCTTTTAATACGACACCGTCACCAATTTTCACGTCTTTATCAATAATAACACCATCTATTATACAGTTATCTCCAATTTGGCTCTTTTGCATAATAATACTGTTACGAATAATTGAACCTTTTCCAATTTTAACTGAACGGGAAACAACACTGTTTTCGACTTCCCCTTCAATAATACTACCGTTTGCAATCATTGTATTTTTCACGACTGCACCCTTTAAATAACGAGTTGGTGGCTCATCTTTTACTTTCGTAAAGATCGGTGCTTCTTTCTTAAATAATTGCTTCCAAATAGCAGGTTGCAAAATTTCTAAGCTATGTTTATAGTAACTTTCAATCGAGTCAATAATTGCTACATATCCAGTATGTTCATATGTAGCAATGTGTAATGATTTCCCGCGCTTTTCTCTCACTACATCAAATAAACTGTATTGTTCCACATCTTTATATGACTCAAATAAGTCTAACAATAATTGTTTCTTTAACACATATGTTTGAAGTGAAACCCCTTCATGGCAAACTTCCGTAATATCAGCTGCCGTATGTATATGTCGCTCTAACACCGCTTGAAAATTTAATGCTGTTACGAGATGGCTATTCGTAATAACAACGTACTCTTCTCTGCTTCTTAGAAAATAATCAATATGTCTTCTAAAGTGTGCAAAAGACCCAAATTCATCTTGGTCACATTGGCAGTTTGGCGGGAATAAAAATAGTCCGTCTCGTTTTCTATCTAAATCCCACTGTTTTCCTGAACCAACATGGTCCATTAACGAACGATTTTTATGGCTTGTAAAAACTGCCACACTATGAATACTAGAATTCACCATATTTGAAAGCATGAAATCAATGAGTCGATAACGGCCCCCAAACGGTAACGCCGCTAGTGAACGATGCCCTGTTACTTTCTTTAAGGAAGGAAAACTTCCCGTTGCATTAATAATTCCTAACATTTTTTCTCCCATTCATTTCATCCCCCTTTTCTATTTCCCTTCAGCAATTAATACTACATCGTCAACATTCTTTTCTGGACGAATGATTGTTCCATCCTCGATAACCATTTCTGATCCAACAATCGCTCTTTCAATCACAACATTTTTACCAATCTTAGCCCCTGGCATAACGACAGAATCAATCACCATACTTCCTTCTTCCACCGTCACTCCTTGGAATAACACAGAATGCTTCACGTCCCCTTCAATGACGCACCCTTCGTTAATAAGCGATTCTTCTACTTTCGCCTTTTCAGCAATATATTGAGGCGGTTCGTTTGGATTGACAGAGTAAATACGCCAATTACGATCATTTAAATTCAGTGATGTTTCATCGCGAAGCAAATCCATATTCGCTTCCCATAAGCTCTTCACCGTTCCAACATCTTTCCAATATCCTTCAAACGGATACGCCATTAGCTTCTTCCCTTCATCCAATAAAAGCGGAAGTACGTCTTTTCCGAAATCGTTACTAGATTCAGGGTTTCTTGCATCCATCTCTAAATACTCTTTCAAAATTGACCAATTAAAAATATAGATTCCCATTGATGCAAGATTACTTCTTGGAAATTGTGGTTTCTCTTCAAACTCAACAATCTCCATTTCTTCATTTGTATTCATAATGCCAAAGCGACTTGCTTCATCCCAAGGTACTTCAATAACAGAAATGGATACGTCCGATTCTTTCTCAATATGGTAATCTAGCATCTTACTGTAATCCATTTTATAAATATGGTCGCCTGATAAAATGAGAACATACTCCGGTTCATACTGACTTAAATAGTTTAAGTTTTGATAAATGGCACTTGCCGTACCTGTATACCACTTAACCCCTGAAGACTCCGCATAAGGAGGTAAGACTGTGACCCCACCGTTTACTCGGTCTAAATCCCACGCATTTCCGATTCCGATATAATTATGAAGTTCGAGTGGTTGATATTGCGTTAAAATCCCAACCGTTTCAATACCAGAATTCGCACAGTTACTTAGCGTAAAATCAATAATGCGATATTTACCACCAAATGGAACAGCTGGCTTGGCTAAATTCTTTGTTAATGCACTTAAACGACTACCTTTTCCCCCTGCTAGTAACATTGCTACGCACTTTTGTTTTTGAGCCATCTTGTTTTTTGCTCCCCTTTCTCGTCTTCACTGGTCGTAATATGGATACGCCAAATGGTGGAATTGTAATCTCTACATGTGCTGCTTGATTATGGTACGGTTCTAGAATCGTCTTAAGACGTTTCTTATTCACTTGTCCCGAACCGCCATATTGCTGTGCATCACTGTTTAAAATCTCGTTATAATACTCGAAATCTGGTACACCTACTTTATAGTTTTCATATGTAGCTTTCGTAAAATTACATACGATAACTAACGCATCTTCTTGTTTATCCCCTTGGCGGATAAACGAGAAAATACTTTGCTCGTTATTATTAGCATCAATCCACTGAAAACCTTCAGGCGAATGATCAAGCTGCCAAAGTGGTTTTGAGCGCTTATACAATGCTATGAGCTCTTTAAAGTAATCATGCATATAACGATGCATTTCAAAATCATGTAAATTCCAATCTAAATCTTCAAGGTCTTTCCACTCATCAAACTGCCCGAATTCTCCTCCCATGAAAAGTAATTTCTTTCCTGGGTGAGTAAAGAAATATCCATATAATAAACGAAGCTGAGCAAACTTATCCCAGTAATCACCTGGCATTTTATTTAATAACGACTTTTTCCCATGAACGACTTCATCATGAGAAAGGGGTAATATGAAGTTTTCAGAGTAAGCATATAGTAAAGAGAACGTCATTTTCTCATGAATATATTTTCTGTACTCTGGCGCACACTCCATATATTTCAGCACGTCATTCATCCAGCCCATATTCCATTTGTAATTGAATCCAAGCCCACCTTCATACGTTGGTGCTGTTACAAGTGGCCAAGCTGTTGAATCCTCTGCCGTCATAAGAAAATCTTCATCCTCTGCAAACACTGCTTCATTTAACTCCCGTAAAAATGACACAGCGTACTCATTACTTTGCTCTTGTCCTTCTTTATTCCAGTACAACATGTTCGCAACTGCATCTACTCTGAAACCATCAATATGGAAATATCTCATCCAAAATAACGCATTTGAAATTAAGAAATTACGTACCTCTCTCTTTCCTAAATCAAAATTGACAGTTCCCCATACTAGATTTTCTTGTACATCTTTATCTTTATATTCATAGGTCGGTGTGCCATCAAACAAATATAAACCGTGAGCATCTTTACAAAAATGCCCCGGTACCCAATCTAAAATGACACCGATTCCATATTTATGACATTCGTCGACAAAATACATTAAATCATGCGGTGTACCAAATCTACTCGTCGCTGCATAATATCCCGTTCCTTGATATCCCCAAGAACGATCATATGGATGCTCAACAAGCGGCATAATTTCAATATGTGTAAATTGATGTTCCACCACATACGGAATGAGTTCTTCTGCCATTTCCCTGTAAGAATATAGTGTTCCATCTTCTTTCTTTTTCCAAGAACCAAAATGTAATTCATAAACTGTCATCGCTTCTTTATAAATCGGTTTTTTCTTTTTCTTACGATTCCAGTTTTTATCATTCCATTCATATCCTTTTATATCAAAAACTACAGATGCCGTATTCGGTCTTACTTCTGCATATATAGCATACGGATCTGCCTTTAAAATGACGTCACCAGCCAACGTTTCAATCGCATATTTATATATTTCTCCTTCTTCAATATGCGGTATAAATAAGGACCAAATCCCTTCTTCTGTCACTTGTAGCATCTTATGTTGCTCATAATCCCACTCATTAAAATCTCCAACAACACTCATTGCTTTCGCATGAGGAGCCCACACTGTAAATCGTACCCCTTGAATCTCATCTTCCGTCACAACATGTGCGCCAAAGATGTTATAACTTTCATAGTACTTTTCTGTATGAAACTCATCTCGTTTCACTTCTTCACAATTTATTACACTCAATATGCTCACCTCACTTAGATGACAGAATTTTTTATACTTTAACTATTTCTGCGAAAAACTGCAATATCCTTGTTAATTTATAAAAAACATTCGTTTTTTTCTTAAAAATGTTAGTTTTTCTTCACATTTCCGTGTAAAATATCGAATTTTGACGAATATTCATTGAAAACGCTTTATTATTCTTCTATAAATTTAATCCTGCTTTTGAAAAGCTACTTTCCGAAAA
>NZ_JBEUTW010000102.1:0-9547 GCF_040492675.1 Bacillus sp. AP50 | reverse complement strand
TGTTTCATACGCCTGTACAAGTTTTGATAGTGCATCGTAATATTTCATATATAATTCTATATATTTTTTAGGGTTACGAAACTGATAGTAACGTGCGAGCTGTTCGTATTGCGTAACTTCTTGTCCATATTTTTCGATTTCAGATTGAGACATGAACATTCCTCCTTTGTCATCATTAAAACTATATGCGAAGCAAGAAAGCGGTTATGCAAAAAAAATGATTTTATAAAGGGAAAATTAAAAAGTGACAACAAATATGTTTTCATAAAGAGGTGCTGGTGCTTACGAGAATTTCACAGAGTAAAGCAGTACATATGACTGTACGAAAGTAAAATAAATGCCAAATTGAAAGTGCATTTCAATTAACATATTGAATACATGTCCAAAAATCGCTAGAAAACTAGGGATTTTTTTAATTATAGGCAAATACACATACAAAGTGATAATTGTCCTACATAAATTATAAAGGAAAGATACTTTGAATCTGAGGAAAGGAGTGCCACTTCGGGATAGGGATATCCCGATAGTAATTGTGAATGAAGTTATGAAAAGGTTTTGTGTTATAGACTGTAGGATGAATTTGTAAACTTCATTTTTCTATTTATTTTAGCAATTGACAGTATTAACCCATAAGAGAGCGTCATGACGAACTGATTAGTGTGGTTAATCGGTTCTTTTTTTATAGTTTAAAAATGAAAAGTTTACATAATGAATAGGAATCTGAATTGATTAGTAAGGTGGGTGTCGAAATTTGTTTTAAAATATGCAATTTAAAGTAGGATAATAGGAAGGAGTTTAACGGGAGTTCCGTCGAAGTGTACAGAATGTCGGTATTTAAGGACAGCTGGCATTATGCTATAAAAACATTTGGTGATGCAGTCATTTCATATAAAAAGGAGGGTCATTTGGGCGTATAGAAAAGGGTTGGTCTTTGGTTTTTTAGTTCTGAATTTTCTGTTTTATAAAATTTTTTAAGCACTCATTTGTATATTTTATAATAGTTTTTTGATAAATTCACTGCTTTTGCAGAGGATTCTTTTTTATGAAAGAAACGTCAATTTTCTTCATATATATATACAAATTGGAGAAATGGGGGAGCGCTATGCGCGATTACTTAATTAAACCACTTGTTGGTCAGCCGTATCCAATGATTTCACATGGAAAAGGTGTTTATTTGTATGATCAAAATGGCAATAAATATTTTGATGGTTCGTCAGGAGCAATTACGGCAGGTATTGGGCATGGCGTAAAGGAGATTGCAGACGTTATTAAAAAGCAAGCTGAGGAGATTGCTTTCGTTTATAGATCACAGTTTACGAGTGAACCAGCTGAAAAATTAGCGAAGAAGTTAAGTGATTTAAGTGTAGGAGATTTGAACTGGAGTTTTTTTGTAAATAGTGGTACGGAAGCGAATGAAACAGCTATGAAAATTGCAATTCAGCATTTTCAAGAGCGAGGTATTCAAGGGAAACATAAAATTTTATCAAGATGGATGAGTTATCACGGTATTACGATGGGTGCTTTATCGATGTCTGGGCATCCACTACGTAGACAACGTTTCGTATCTATTTTGGAAGATTATCCGACTATACCAGCTCCATATTGTTTCAGATGTCCTGTTCAAAAGGTATATCCAACTTGTCAACTGGCATGTGCGACTGAACTAGAAAGATCAATTGAAAGAATTGGTGCAGAGCATATTGCTGCTTTTATTGCTGAGCCGATTATCGGAGCAGCTGGAGGCGCGGTTGTTCCGCCGAAAGACTATTATAAAGTCATTAAAGATATTTGTAATCATTACGATATTTTATTTATTGCGGATGAAGTAATGACTGGGCTTGGTCGTACTGGAGCATGGTTTGCGATGGAGCATTGGGGCGTAGAACCGGATATTATGACACTTGGTAAAGGGTTAGGAGCGGGATATACACCGATGGCAGCGACAGTTGTAAGTGATCGTGTTATGGAACCAATATTACGTGGATCACGTTCAGTAATGAGCGGTCATACGTTAAGTGCAAATCCATTGTCTGCAGCAACGGCTTTAGCTGTTATTGAATATATGGAGAAACATAATCTTCCTGAGAAAACAGCAGAAAAGGGAGAGTATTTAATAAAAGGCTTACAGAAAGTTCAACAACAATCGACAATCATTGCTGATGTGCGCGGAAAAGGGTTGCTAATCGGAGTAGAATTGCAACCGTTTACAAAAGCGTCGGAGCTTATTTCAGTTGCAGCTAAAAACGGCCTGCTTTTATATCAAGCAGTTTCAGGGCAAGCAGGAAAAGAAGATAGTGCGCTGCTTGTAGCACCGCCAATGACAACTACATATTCCGAGTTAGATGAATTACTTTCAATTTTCTCTAAAAGTGTGGAAGAGATGATGCAAAAAGGAGGGCATAGTATCGCATGACAACTATTACAAATACATTCGGTAAATTAAAAGAAATTGAGGAAGTAATTTCTTTGTTCCATGATGATATGACATTAATGTTTGGGGGATTTGGAGGGATTGGATCCCCTCCATCTTTAATACAGGCAATTTTAGAAAAAGGCGTTACAAATTTAAATTTAATTGGAAATGACACTGGATTTCCTGATGTAGGTATCGGTCGTCTTGTTACAAATGAAAGAGTTAAATCACTAATTACTTCTCACATTGGCTCCAATCCAAATGCAGGAAGGCAACTAAACGAGGGAAGATTACAAATTGAGTTTTCTCCGCAGGGAACATTAGCAGAGCGCATTCGCGCTGGTGGCGTTGGTCTTGGTGGTGTTTTAGTTGATGTTGGTGTTGATACGATTGTGGAAGAGGGAAAACGAACAGTTGAAATGAATGGTAAGACCTACTTAGTTGAAACAGCATTAACTGCTGAAGTTTCAATTGTATATGCAAAAAAGGCAGATCCGTTTGGTAACCTTGTATTTGACAAAAGTGCACGAAATATGAATCCTCACGTAGCGATGGCTGGGGATATAACAATTGTAGAAGCGGAAGAAATAGTCCCGCTTGGAAGTTTAGATCCAGAGGAAATTGTCGTTCCAGGTGTTTTCGTAAATTATATTGTACCGTCGGAAGGAGTGAACTGGAAATGGGTATGGGCGTAGAAGTGAGGGATAAGATTGCTAGGCGTGCGGCGAAAGAAATACAAAATGGTATGATTGTAAATTTAGGTATTGGCATACCATCGCTTGTACCAAATCATTTGCCTGACGATATAAATGTTATGTTTCATGCGGAAAATGGAATCGTGGGCATGGGACCAACGCCAAGTAAAGGGAATGAAGACGAAAATTTGTGTAATGCAGCAGGTTTACCAACTTCTCTTATAACAGGAGCGAGTTATTTCGATAGCTGCACAGCGTTTGGGATGATTCGAAAAGGTTTGCTAGACATAACGATTCTTGGTTCATTACAAGTAAGTGAAAATGGCGATTTAGCAAACTGGATTGTACCTGGAAAACGTGTTCCAGGTATTGGTGGAGCAATGGATTTAGCACAAAAAGCGAAGCGGGTCGTTGTTGTGATGAATCATGTTGATAAGTACGGAAATGCAAAAATTGTTTCAGAGTGTACATTGCCATTAACTTCAAAGAAATGTGTAGATTTAATTATTACTGATATGGCAGTCATGGAGGTAACTCCGAGTGGACTTATATTACAAGAATTAATGAGCCCATACACAGTAGAAGATGTAAAACGACATACAGAAGTTGATTTTCAAATTAGTTCTAACTTACTAGTAATTGAATGAAGGGAGATGTAATATATGGAGCAATTAAAAAAGCAAGTTTGTGATTATATTGAGAGCCATGAAGAGGAAAGTGTGAAATTTTTAAAACGATTAATTCAAGAAAAGAGCGTATCTGGTGATGAAAGCGGTGCGCAGGCAATTGTGATTGAAAAATTACGTGAATTAGGTTTAGATCTCGATATATGGGAGCCCTCCTTTTCTAAAATGAAAGATCATCCTTATTTTGTATCACCCCGTACAAGTTTTTCAGATAGCCCAAATATTGTAGCAACTTTAAAAGGAAGTGGCGACGGGAAATCTATGATATTAAATGGGCATATTGATGTAGTTCCAGAAGGGGATGTGAATCAGTGGGAACATCACCCTTATAGCGGTGAGAAAATAGGGAATCGTATATATGGCCGTGGAACGACGGATATGAAGGGCGGAAATGTCGCACTTATGCTTGCGATGGAAGCGATCATTGAATCTAGTATTGAATTAAAAGGAGACATCTATTTTCAAAGTGTAATAGAAGAGGAAAGTGGTGGAGCAGGGACATTAGCAACTATATTACGAGGATATAAAGCAGATGGTGTCATTATTCCAGAGCCTACTAATATGAAGTTTTTCCCGAAACAACAAGGTTCCATGTGGTTTCGTCTACGTGTAAAAGGGAAAGCTGCACACGGTGGAACGCGCTATGAAGGGGTTAGTGCAATTGAAAAAAGCATGTTTGTTATAGAACATGTAAGAAAGCTAGAGGAGAAAAGAAATAGTCGAATTACAGATCCGTTATTTAAAGGAATTCCAATTCCAATTCCAATTAACATTGGCAAAATTGAAGGAGGGAGTTGGCCAAGTTCTGTTCCCGATGAATTAATTTTAGAAGGAAGATGCGGTGTTGCGCCGAATGAGACTATAGAGGCGGCAAAAGAAGAGTTTGAGAATTGGATTGTTGAATTAAATGATGTGGACAATTGGTTTGTTGAAAATCCGGTAGAAGTAGAATGGTTTGGAGCGAGATGGGTTCCTGGTGAATTAGAAGAAAATCATGAACTCATTACAACACTTCATCATAACTTTGTTGAAATCGAAGGGAACGAACCAATTATTGAAGCATCTCCGTGGGGGACTGATGGAGGTTTATTTACACAAATTGCAAACGTACCAACAATAGTATTTGGTCCAGGAGAGACGAAAGTAGCACACTATCCAAACGAATATATAGAAGTTGATAAAATGATAGCTGCCGCAAAAATTATTGCATGTACATTACTAGATTGGTGTGAGGTGAAAAAATGAAATACTATGAATCTTTTAGAGAACAGACGAATTGTTATACAGTAGAAGGCGTTTTAGATTATTTTAATAAACGTATCCGGGTAGATCACTATACAGGAAATGTTGAAAGTATTATACAGACAATTGACGAACTAGCAGAGAAACATTCTTTCACTAAATGTATTATTAAAGGAAAGGGAGAGCATGTTTCAACATGGCTCTCTTTCGGTTTTTTGTTGGAAGCAACGATACCTCATTATTTTCAAGGACACGATGCATACTTTTTTGTGAAATATAATAATGATGAAAGACGAAATAGTATGCATTGGACTGAGGAAGATACTATATTAAGCGGTGTAAAAGGAAAAGAAATAAAAGAAAAAGTAGTTCCAGAGAAATTTTTGCTGAGAAAAGCGACTGAAGAAGATGCAGAAGAATTAGCAACTGTCTTCGGAAAAGTATTTGAAGTGTATCCGACACCTTTAAATGAAGCGAGTTATGTATTACAGACGATGAAAGAAGACGATACAATTTACTACGTGTATGAATTTGAGGGAAAAATTATTAGTACAGCATCTGCAGAAATGAATATAAAGGAAGGGAATGCAGAATTAACGAATTGTGCTACTTTACCTGAATATCGTAAACATGGATTTATGAAAAGTTTACTAATTAAATTAGAGGAAGAGCTTCGAGAAAGATCTATTTTCTGCTCCTATACAATTGCTCGATCCCTTTCTTTCGGAATGAATGCTGCCTTTCATCAATTAGGCTATACGTATACAGGAAGACTGGCGAATAATTGCTACATTTTCGATAAGTTGGAAGATATGAATATATGGGTGAAAGATCTATCTAGTTATTCGAAAGCAGTAAAACTTCCGTCTCAAAATTTGGTTGTAAAGCAAAACAGTTAGGTGGAGCTGGGTGTTCGAAAAGCTGTACTAATTAGAGTTTCGAGTTATCTAATTAAAATATAAAATTGGTCAAAATTATAGAACGGAATCGTCATGCTTACAATCGCACATAGGTGTGCCGAAAATCCGGCATGTAATTGCCGGATTTTCGGCAAGAGGGGGGATGACATTGCTAGCAGTTTCGACACAAGAAGTCATTGAAGCGATTTTGGGCAGTATTGATGAGGCTATACACGCTGTAGATGAAAATGGAATTACAATATTTTATAATTCTGTAGCTGCAAAACACGATGGATCCAAGATTGAAAAAGTGTTAGGGAAACATCTGTTAGAAGCGTTCCCGTCTTTATCAAGGGAAACGAGTACATTGATGAAAGTACTAGATACAAAAAAACCTATCGTACATCAGGTACAACATTATCAAAATTTAAATGGTGAAGATGTTTGTACAGTAAATACGACGTTACCTATTTTTATAGATGGGAATATTGCTGGGGCTGTTGAAATTGCAAAGGATTACTCTACAATTCAAAAACTTACTGACACAATTGTTGACTTACAGTCGAAAATAAAGCGATCATCTAGAAAAAAAGTGATTAAAAAGCACGCTGCATTTGAGACGATAGTGACAAATGATACGCGGTTTAAACAGACGAAAGAGTTAGCACAAAAAGTAGCACCAACAGACGCGAATGTTTTAATATATGGTGAAACAGGAACAGGAAAAGAACTGTTCGTACAAGCAATTCATGAAGCTTCTAAAAGAAAAAACAAGCCATTTATTGCACAAAACTGTGCAGCTTTACCAGAGTCGCTATTAGAAAGTTTATTGTTTGGAACGACAAAAGGAAGCTATACGGGAGCGATTGAAAGAGCTGGGCTATTTGAACTTGTTGATGGTGGTACATTATTTTTAGATGAACTGAATTCAATGCCTCTTGATTTGCAGGCAAAAATGTTACGAGTGTTAGAAGATGGAGTCATTAGAAGAATTGGTGATAATAAGACGAGAAAAGTAGATGTTCGTGTTATTACCGCAATGAACCAGCCTCCAGAAATATGTTTACGAGAGAATAAAATTCGCACTGATTTATATTATCGCTTAAACGTATTTTCATTATATATCCCACCGCTTCGTGAAAGAACTGAGGATGTACTATTATTAGCATCTTATTTTTTGAAAGAATATAATAAAAGTTATAAAAAAGGTGTACTTCAAATTGATGAGGAAGCGAAAGATAGACTGCAAGCTTATCAGTGGCCTGGAAATGTCCGGGAGTTAAAACATACGGTTGAACATGCTGTTATTATTGCAGAAGGGAATACATTAACAGCCAATTGTTTACCACGTACATTTCGGAAAGAGAAGTTTTCGAAGAAGAAGGGTATAATGCCACTTAGAGAAGCACTTCATCAAACAGAAAAAGAATTAATAGATCAAGCGTTGATTGAAACGGAAGGGAATATATTACAAGCCGCAAAAATGTTGGGTATCCCTCGTCAAACGCTTCAATATAAACTGAGCAAGTACGACAAAACCGCCGAATAATCGGCGGTTTTTGTGTGTTTGCACCAATAAAAGAGCGTTTACATATATAAAAAGTAATGAATATGATGTTAAGTATTGATTTCATACAACGCTTAAAAATATTTTTTTGCTTATGTAATAGGGTTCTCCGCACATTTACTTATCAACAATGTAAAGTTGGCATAACTATTGCTTATATAAAGGATGAGCGTATAAAAAGGGGGAATAGCAATGTTACATGATGTATACAAACCAAATCGTCACTGGAAGGATATCGAATTATGGAAAGATGTTACTGAAGAGCAATGGAATGATTGGGTTTGGCAATTAACGAATACGATCAAAACGTTAGATGACTTAAGAAAAGTGATTAACTTAACACCTGAAGAAGAAGAGGGCGTTAAAATTTCAACGAAAACGATCCCGTTAAACATTACACCGTACTATGCTTGGCTAATGAATCCTGATGATCCACGCTGTCCGATTCGGATGCAATCAGTACCGATTTCGGAAGAGTTATATAAAACAAAATATGATTTAGAAGACCCACTTCACGAAGACGAAGATTCACCAGTTCCAGGGCTAACACATCGTTATCCGGACCGTGTACTATTCTTAGTAACAAATCAATGTTCTATGTATTGTCGTTACTGTACACGTCGTCGTTTTAGTGGACAAATTGGAATGGGTGTACCGAAGAAACAATTAGATGATGCAATTGCTTATATTCGTGAAACGCCACAAGTACGAGATGTATTAATCTCCGGTGGTGACGGACTTCTAATTAACGATAAAATTTTAGAATATGTATTAAAAAATTTACGAGAGATTCCGCATGTTGAGATTATTCGTATCGGAACGAGAGCACCAGTAGTATTCCCACAACGTATTACAGAAAACTTATGTAACATTATTAAAAAATACCATCCAGTATGGTTAAATACACATTTCAATACATCTATTGAAATTACTGAAGAATCGAAAAAGGCATGTGAAATGTTAGCGAATGCTGGTGTTCCAGTCGGAAACCAAGCAGTAATTTTAGCTGGTATTAACGACAGCGTTCCAATTATGAAAAAACTTATGCATGACTTAGTAAAAATCCGTGTACGTCCATACTACATTTATCAATGTGACTTATCTGAAGGTATCGGTCACTTCCGTGCACCAGTATCTAAAGGTCTTGAAATTATTGAAGGTTTACGTGGACACACATCTGGTTATGCTGTTCCGACATTCGTTGTTGATGCGCCAGGCGGAGGCGGTAAAATTGCACTTCAACCAAACTATTTAATCTCACAAAGTGCAGATAAAGTTGTACTTCGTAACTTTGAAGGTGTTATTACGACGTATCCAGAGCCAGAGAGCTATATTCCAGGAAGAGCGGAAGGATACTTTAAAGAGATTTATCCGAACTACGAAGAAAAACGTTCAGATGTTGGTATCGCAGGTCTTATGAGCGATAAGAAATTTAACCTCGTTCCAGACGACTTACAGCGTATGAACCGTCGTAAAGACTACGAAGATAATGATACTCATGCATCTTTAAAAGATAAACGTGATAAGCGCGATCAATTAAAAGATAAAAAATATCAAGCACAAATGGCTAAGTTAGAAGAAAACGACAAAAAAACTGAGGGTGATGCAGTATGAATTGTATGTGGTGTGACAGTACAGAAGCGAAAGAAAGCTTGAATACTGTATATTGGGAATTACCAGATGGTACGAAAGCCATTGAAATCCAAGAGACACCATGTATTTCTTGTTCCTCGTGCGGGATGGACTATCAATCAGACCATACAGTAAAAGAAATTGAAGATCAATTATTCTTAATTTACACGAAAGATTTACCAAAACAACTAACATATGAAGAATTAATGGGAAGACCGCGTCTATTAAAAAGAAATTATTTCGACTTTTAACCAGCTTTTATGCTGGTTTTTTTCTTTTTTGCCTTGTATAATGTACCCAAGTTAGAAAGGTAGGGAATATTTTTGAAAAAGACATTTTACCATTATATGATGAAGCATCGTGCAGCTTTATTTAGAAATGAAATTTCAGATTTAGCAGAGGCGATGTATGAT
>NZ_JBEUTW010000101.1:0-2896 GCF_040492675.1 Bacillus sp. AP50 | reverse complement strand
GGAATTTTTTAACCATCATGGTATTTATTATAGTGGAATTATAAGTGCGGTTTTTAAAAATATTACAGCAGGAGAAGTTGTAGCAGGGGGAAGTACAATTACACAGCAGCTTGCGAAGAATGTATTTCTGACACAAGATCGTACATTTTCTCGTAAAATAAAGGAATACTTTTTAACAAAAAAAATAGAACGTACTTATACAAAAGATGAAATTATTGAAATGTATATGAATCAAATTTATTTTGGGGAAGGTGCTTGGGGTATAAAAAGGGCAGCAAAATCTTATTTTGATAAAGATGTAAAAGATTTAACAATTTCAGAAGCTGCAACGATTGCAGGCTTAATTAAAGCACCATCTGCATATTCACCTTATAAAAACTTTAACAAGTCAATTGAAAGACGTAATGTCGTATTAAGCTTAATGAAAGAGCAAGGATATATTTCTGACGAACAGTATAATAAAGAAAAAGAGAGTGGTCTTGTATTAAAACGTGGTGTGGATGATAAATACAAGGGAAAATATTCTCAATATGTAGACTATATTGTTAGAGAAGCGATGGACAAATACGAATTAACACAAAATGAAATTTTAGCAGGTGGTTATCGTATTTATACTGAGCTTGATCCGAAAAAACAACAAGCTGTAGAAGATGTTGTGAATAATGATAGTTATTTCAAAGATAGTGGCTCAGATCAACTTATGCAAACAGGTGTAGTCCTTATAAATCCCAAAACAGGCGGTGTTCCAGCTTTAGTTGGGGGTAGAGGACCATATCAGTTTTTACAATTTAATCATGCTACGCAATTAAAAAGACAGCCAGGTTCAACATTAAAGCCTCTAGCTGTATATGTACCCGCTTTAGAACAAGGGTATGAAGTATACGATATATTAAAGGATGAACCATTTAATATTAAAGAATATAAACCACAAAATAGCGATCATACTTTTCACGGTGATGTGACAATGTATGAAGCTGTGGCAAAGTCGTACAATGTTTCGGCTGTTTGGCTATTGGAACAGATTGGATTAGATAAAGGATTAAAATCTTTAGAGCGATTTGGTATTCCATTAGTGCCAGAAGATCGTACGTATCCAATCGCTTTAGGCGGTATGCATGTAGGAACATCCCCATTTGTAATGGCTCAAGCGTATAGTACATTTGCAAATGATGGTGTTCAAGTGGAAGCTCATGCGATTAGAGAGATACAAAATGCGGAAGGTGAAACGATTGGAAAGTGGTATAAGAAAGAGACACGAGTGACAAGCGAGAAAATTTCTCAAAAGATGACATATTTATTAAAAGGCGTTGTCGAAAAGGGAACGGGTGAAAAGGCGAAAGTTAATAATGTTGATACGGCCGGTAAGACAGGAACTACTCAAATTGTAAATGGCCCAAGCACCGGCGCAAAGGATTCATGGTTTGTTGGATACACACCAGATTTGGTAGGTGCGATTTGGGTAGGATATGATAAAACAGATAGCGATCATTATGTTCCGGGTGGTAGTCAAATTACGACGACAATGTTCCGGGATATTATGAAAAAAGCGAACGCAAATCCAGCTCAAAAAGCATTTCAGTTATCGCTCATATCTGAGGCTGATTATAAAAAACAATTGACTACAATAGAAGAGGAAAAACGAAGAAAAGAAGAAGAGAAGAGAAGGAAAGAAGAGGAACAACAAAGAAAAAAAGAGCAACAAGAGTGGATTGATAAAGTGAAAGAATGGATTCCTTCATTTTGGTAAAAGAAAGAGGCGAATAATGAAATTCGCCTCTTTTTTGTATGAAAGACAAAATGAAACTTTAAACGATTGAAATTATCCCTTCTCCGTACTAGTTACTACTCGTTAAGTATAATGTTCGTATTGCCAAAGGATTGAGAATCGTATGTGACAATTATTTTTCCTTTACTAATAGGTTCGTAAGGTAATTCTTCTTCGTAATTACCATTATTTTCATTGTGGATAGAAAGTGTAATTTCATCGATTTTTTTATTTGTATACTGATCTTTAATCGTTTCAGCAATTTGAAGTAACGCTTCGGAACTAGAAGCTTTCGTAATAAGCATTCCCGTTATAACTTTCTTTTCATTTTTTGTTGCATTGGAATAAGGGATGTTGCTTTGTTTCGTATACAAAATTTTGTATGGAACAGTTTTTCTATCTGCTTTTGAAATAGTGGAATATTTTAGAGTTAAAAAAAATCCTACACATAAAATAATGCATACCATAAGAGCAATCCAAATGCGTATCGGTGACATAACTCTCATTTTTCATCCCTCTTTCATATCTTTGACTTCATTATTTATCATACAAAATGAGGATTAAGATAGAGTAAATTTGAGGTAAAGAAACGTAAAGAAGGAGCACTTATCCTCCCAAACAAGTGCTCCTTTTTATTAAAAGAGAGATTTAATAGACAATCAAAATCACATCTATTACTTATAAATGTGCTTAGTCCTCCCAAAATATTTTCGGAAATTGTGGTTAGTAAATTCGGAAGACAGATAGTGTCGCAGTTGTATCGCCCGCAGGTCCTTGAGCGCCTTGAGGCCCTTGAGCACCAGTAGTCCCCGTAGTTCCTCCGCCTAGGCAACCAAATCCATATTGAACTAGAATAGCTTGACCAAGAGCTTGAAGAAGTATAACAAATTCTGTAAGTTCTGACTTAGGGATGTTAATATGGTTACATGCTCTTACTTCGCAACAATCATTACCATAAAATACTTTTCCTTTATTTTTATTGTTCATCTTTTCATTCTTTTCTTTCATAGAATCATTAGTCATTACTATATATTAAAATGAAATTTATACTAAATTCGTGATGGACAAACTACCATTTCTAAAAAAAATAAGAAATTGGCCCACCTACGAAAGAAATAAGTAAGATATAGA
>NZ_JBEUTW010000100.1:0-15643 GCF_040492675.1 Bacillus sp. AP50 | reverse complement strand
GAGCTGTAGTGGTGGAAAATATAATTATAAATATATATAAATTAATGTTTTGTAGAAACTAAAGGAAAGGGGAAATAGAAGATGTTGAAATTACGAGGAAAATACAATGAAGCGAAAGTATATACTACGAATGTAGAAAAAATGGCAGCAGGTCAAATTATTGATCTTTGTAACCAAGAATTCGTAAAGGATAGCAAGATCCGTATTATGCCAGATACACATGCGGGCGCAGGTTGTACGATTGGGACAACAATGACAGTTCAAGATAAGATTGTTCCTAATTTAGTCGGGGTTAACTAATCGGCTCAGACTTTAAACTACTCACTCAATTGACTGGAAACCCTAACGATAAAAGACGAGGGCAATCAGCAGCCAGTGGTTATGGTGACATAATCGAATGGTTCAGAGACTTGCACCATGTTAGCAGACTAAGGTACAGAATTATTCCTCATCCATTTTGAGTTGAAGAGGAATAATTAATACGGTGAGCCTACAGTAGAGACTGCATATCTCGATGACTGTAGAGAAGGTATAGTCCACACTTTCAGGAAACTGGGAGGTAAGTACGATATTGGTTGTGGCATGGAGGTTGTTATAATTAATAAGAAAAAAGAGGAAATCAACTTCGATTACTTAGACGAAACGATACGTAAATTTGTCCCAAGTGGTTTTCGTATTCGAGATAAGGAACATAGATTTTCAAAAATGATTGATTTTGATAGTGTAAGAGCCCCGTTTACATTGCAACGTGCTCAAAAAAGTATTGGTACACTTGGCGGGGGCAATCATTTTGTCGAACTGAATGAGGATGATGAAGGAAATGTATACATTGTTATTCATAGTGGTTCGCGTAATTTAGGGAAACAAGTAGCAGAGTATTATCAAAACTTTGCTTACGAGCAACTTATAAACGTTAAATCTATTAAAGAAGAAATTATTGAGCGTTTAACGAAAGAAGGCAGACAACAAGAAATACATGAAGCTTTACGTGAAATTAAGAAACCGGTGATTCGTAAAGAATTAGCTTATTTAGAAGGACAAGGATTTAAAGATTACATGAATGATATGAAAATTGCACAAAAATATGCGGAGTTAAATCGTAAAGCAATGATTGATGAAATCGTCACTACAATGGATTGGAAAGTAACAGATCAATTCACTACAATCCATAACTACATCGATATGGACAATATGATTCTAAGAAAAGGTGCTATTTCAGCTCAGAAAGATGAACGAGTAATCATTCCAATCAATATGAGAGATGGTTCAATCATTGCATTTGGTAAAGGAAATCCAGATTGGAACTTTTCTGGCCCTCATGGAGCAGGGCGTATTATGAGTCGCAAGAAGGCGAAAGAAGTACTTAACTTAGAGGATTTTCAAAATACAATGACAGAGGTTTGGACTACATCTGTTGCAGAAAGTACTTTAGATGAAGCACCAATGGTATATAAGCCAATGGATGAAATTATTGAGAATACAAAAGAAACAATTGATATTAAACATATTATTAAGCCACTTTACAATTTTAAGGCTAATTAAAAGAGGAGTAACGTTTATTAAAGAAAGAGAACTTGAAAAGATAGCATATTTTGTGGCGGTTATATAACAGAGATTAAAAAGACAACATATTAAACTAAGAGATTCATCATATTCATTTACATTTATGTAATGTTAAAGACTAGAAAGCTAGATTGGCGCGAATTGCTAATTGTGGAGTGTGTAGAAAAGACAAAATCTCTTAAAAAACACTTAATTTTTTATTCCATTAATCTTTACAATCTCCCCTTATAATGTGAATTGGACAAGCACCTAAGAGAAAGCAGAATATGTCAGTTTGTACATTCTATTATTAGGGGGAGAATTTGTATGAAAAAGACAGTTGCTTCGTTAGCAGTTATGGCGGCATTATTACCGACATTTTCAGCACATGCGGAAGGGAAAGAGCAAGTTCGAAAATCAGCTACAACTTTTAATGTTATTAGTGACATTCAAGGTGATTTAGGAGATTTTGATCACGTATTAAAAGATATGAATAAAGTAACGCCACTTTCTAGAGCGCTTATTATGAATGGGGATATAACGCCGACTGGACAACAGTCACAATATGATGATGTAAAGCGTGTGTTAAATAAAAATAAGCATCCAGAAAATGTATGGTCTACTGTTGGGAATCATGAGTTTTATGCTGGTAAATGGACAGCAGATGGGAAACTCTCTCAAAGTACATGGCCAAATGGTGTAACTGAGGAAACTTTATTTAACCGCTATCTGAAATTTAGTGGACAAGAAAAGGTATATCATAAAAAAGAATTAGATGGCTATCCACTTTTATTTTTAGGAACTGAAAAATATATGAAATACCACGATTCAAAAATGTGGGATGAAGTATATATGAGTGATGAGCAATTAGGTTGGTTAAAACAAAATTTAGAAGAGTATAGTCAAAAAGATAAAAATAAACCAATCTTTATTTTCTCTCATCACGTTTTACCTGATACAGTATCTGGATCAAGACAATCACCATATTTACAAGATTATTTAAACGTGGATAAATTGTACGATATATTAAAAGACTATCCGCAGGTCGTTTTCTTTACGAGTCATACGCATTGGGATTTAAACTTACCGGACTGGGCTGGTAAAAAGAAAATTGCAGGCGGAGATAAAAAAGGATTTACTGTTGTAAATACGGGCGGGATTGAAACGGGCTGGATGTCAGCAGGACCAAATGGAGGAGAGAAAACTGCTCCAGATGGCTATTCATTTAAACAAGGGTTACAAGTGAAAGCATATGGTAACGATGTAATTGTGACAGCTTACGATTACAAACGTGATAAGGATATAAAGAAGTTATTAATTAGTGATTCAAAAATTGCGCAGATGGCACCAAATGTAACGGCAGATGATAGTGAAAATATAATTGTCGGTGCAACTGAATATATGGAGTATTCTATAGAAGGAACGAATGAGTGGCATACGTATAGTAAAGCAAATCCTCCGAAATTTGATGGAGATAAAGTCGTATACGTACGTCATAAAGGTGAAATGAATTTAGAGCCGGGATTAACGCAGTTACTTCGTTTTTCGGTAAATAAGTGATTGGAGGGAGTCTGCATTTGAATGTGTGGGCTCTTTTTTTGTTGATGAGAAAGGGGGTGCCTGTCTGTCGTTTTTTTGTCGATAGATCGATATATTAAGAAAATCGTTGATATATTGCAAGTTACGATAGATATATTTGAAAAATCGTTGATATATTGTAAGGAATGAACGATATATTTAAAAAATCGTTGATATAAATTTCATGTACCGTAATTAAGTTAAAATCATTAATACGGTTTTACTTATCAAAACGAAATTCTAATACATTTTTAACCGAGAAAGGTGACTTCACCATTTTTACGTGTAATAATAGTAACGTTACATATATTGTGAAAGAAGTACAAAAGGAGCGTTACAATGAATTTAGCTAAATTCCCGAGAAAAAAATATACAGAATCATATACACCAATTGAAAAGTTAAACAACTTTTCTGAAGCACTTGGTGGCCCGACTATTTATTTTAAACGAGATGATTTACTTGGTTTAACAGCTGGTGGCAATAAGACGAGAAAGTTAGAATTTTTAGTTGCGGATGCACAGGAAAATGGTGCAGATACGTTAATTACAGCTGGTGGTATTCAGTCAAATCATTGCCGCCTGACACTGGCAGCTGCGGTAAAAGAAAAAATGAAATGTATCCTTGTATTAGAGGAAGGGCTTGAGCCAGAAGAGAAGAGAGACTTTAACGGAAACTATTTCTTATATCACTTATTAGGTGCTGAAAATGTCATTGTTGTACCGAACGGAGCAGATCTTATGGAAGAAATGCATAAAGTAGCACAAGAAGTAAGTGAAAAAGGTAATACACCATATGTAATTCCAGTTGGTGGATCAAACCCTACGGGTGCTATGGGATACGTTGCTTGTGCGCAAGAAATTATGGCGCAATCATTTGAGCAAGGAATTGATTTCAGTTCAGTTGTTTGTGTAAGTGGTAGCGGCGGTATGCATGCTGGTTTAGTTACTGGTTTTTCTGGAACACAAAGCCATATTCCTGTAATCGGGATTAACGTAAGTAGAGGAAAAGCTGAGCAAGAAGAGAAAGTAGCAAAACTTGTAGATGAAACTTCAGCACATGTTGGTATTCCAAACTTTATCTCGCGCGACGCTGTTACGTGCTTTGATGAATATGTAGGACCAGGCTATGCGTTACCAACGCCGGAAATGGTAGAGGCAGTTCAGTTACTTGCGAAAACAGAAGGTATTTTACTTGATCCAGTGTATACAGGTAAGGCAGTAGCGGGATTAATCGACTTAATTAGAAAAGATAAATTTAATAAGGAAGACAATATTTTATTCGTACATTCAGGTGGTTCACCAGCTTTATATGCGAATACTTCTTTATTTGCGTAAGTGTAAAAAGCATTGGGTATCCAATGCTTTTTTGTTATATACTGGAATTGTCGAGAGGTGGGAGGATTATATGAACTCAAATTTAAAATGGATTATATATACGGTACTCGGCATTTCTATTCTATTAATCTTATTTGTGGCTTATGGGGTGTATTCGTATTTTATATTTTAAAAGCGTAATGGAAGTGAACCATAATGTAATGTATGTTATAGTTTGATATGTTAATTACTTACAATACTTTCTACAAGGAGAATACATAATGAGAGCAAAGAAACTAGTAACGTTAGCAGTTCCATTTATGCTGTTAGTCGGATGCGAGGTAGGAGATAAAGATTCTACTCATAAGACTGAGCAAACTAGTAAAGCAATAACGAAAACAGTAATTTCTGAACAACAGTATCCGTACTACATATGTGAGCAAGTGGTAGAGTTCCAATTTAAGAAGGATGAACTGTTACTAAACTTAGGAGAATCCTTAAAGGACAAAGAAAAAGCAAAAGCTGTTTTAAAAACATCAAACGAGATAGATAAAATTTTAGACAATATGGAACACATAAAAGTACCTGATACATACAAAGACATTCACAAATCCATACAAGAAGGGGTAACAGAGGCAAGAAAAGCAACGAAGTTAATTAAGGATGCTGGTAAAGAAGATAAACAGAAGATTCAAGAAGCTACAATGAAAGGTACTGAATTTTTATCAGGTGTAGACGGAGAGCATTGGAAAAAAGCAATTTATGAGTTATCACAGGAAAACAAAGATGCTTATAGTAAGGCACTTGATAAGAAAGTAAAGGAGCACTCAAAGTAAAACAGTAACTTGTAACAATACATATCCATCTAAAATTTCCGCGAATGCTATGCTAGGAAGTTAGGTGGGAGATTACTGTCCTTAAATGTGGCTGATTAAAGCTACAGCCACATTCTCCTGTTCTAATTAACTAAAAGAAGAACTTCCCCATCCCGATTAGACTACTGATCATTCCTATTCCACTCATGGTACCTTTTCCTGCTGTAAGTAAGTTTCCAAGCATTCCTAGCTGACCGTAACCTCCGTTATTCCCCCATCCCATGGGACTTATCTGTCCTCCCCATCCTGGAGAGTTTCCGAAAATACCCCCGTTATTGGTATTGAATTTAAAAGCCTTAGCTGGCGGCGATAGTAAAGCTGCGAGATGACCTTGTGCGAACATCCCTGTATGATTGAATGGTTGCGCCCAGGGGAAGGGAGGTTTTTGAAAATTAAAACCTGCATGACCTGGTAATGGAGTCCAATTAGCAGGGTGACCTTGTGGTAGTATCTCTGCATAATTAATTGGCTGCTGCCCCCAAGAGAAGGGAGGAGGTTGGGGATTGAACCCCGTATAATTGGCTGATGAATCCCAACTAACTGGATAGACTCGGTAACTCCAATTCTCAGGAAGCTTCAAATCATTCATTACCTCAGATGTAGTTATTTCGGGCTGTGAATATAATGAAATTTGGTTAGTATATTGTTGCCCATTTCCCTTTGAATTCAAATACCAATATTGGTCCATACGCTTATTCTCCTCACTTTAAAAATGTAATGTTAGACTTAGCCTATGTAATATTCCTTTTTATGGATGGTTACATAACTAGATCTACAAGCCTGTATTTAAAGGAATGGGTGCGTAGTCTTTTTGATTTTTCTCGCTGCCTGTAAAATTCCCATTGATGTAAAGTTTCACTTTATTTTAGAAGGGGATTTTCAGTTGCTTCTTTTTTGTATTTCAGCCTAATTTAAATTCCGTTAACAAACATTTTTATAAAGGTTTAATCAACAAAAAGATTTTAAAATGGTATGTTGAGCAAGTGGAATTGCTAAAAAGAGAATATCCATTCGAAGAGTTTGGCAAAATACTGTAAGGGTAATGTTTTCTTGTGCAAATATGTAAACGATTTAAACGAATCAATGAAATTTATAATGAAGGGGCAATTAAATATATGAGTGAAACATTACATAAAAGAAAACCACCATATGTAATGCTTGTAATCCTTTTTATTGGGGCATTTGTTTCATTTCTAAATAACTCCCTTTTAAACGTAGCCTTGCCATCAATAATGAAAGATTTAAACATTCAAGATTATTCAACGATCCAGTGGCTTTCTACAGGGTATATGCTTGTAAGTGGTATATTAATTCCGGCCTCAGCATTTTTAATAACGCGTTTCTCGAATAGGAGCCTATTTATTACATCTATGGTGATTTTTATTCTTGGTACTGCCTTAGCGGCTGTAGCACCTAACTTTGGTTTATTACTTACTGGTCGGATGGTTCAAGCGGCAGGCTCTTCAGTTATGGGACCTTTGTTAATGAATATTATGCTAGTAAGCTTTCCAAGAGAAAAAAGGGGAACAGCAATGGGGATTTTTGGACTAGTTATGATTACAGCTCCAGCAATTGGGCCGACACTATCAGGTTATATTGTAGAGTATTATGACTGGCGTTTGCTTTTTGAAATGATTTTACCGTTAGCAATCATTAGCTTACTGTTAGGGATTTGGAAATCTGAGAATGTCATGAAACAAAACAAAAATGCAAAACTTGATTATCTCTCATTACTATTATCTTCTGTCGGTTTTGGCGGTTTGTTATATGGATTCAGTTCTGCAAGCTCCGATGGTTGGACAAATAAAGTTGTCTTAACAACCTTAATCATAGGCGCAATTGCCCTAATTGCTTTCATTATTCGTCAATTAAAAATGGATGAGCCGTTATTGGATTTACGTGTTTACAAGTACCCAATGTTTGCACTTGCGTCTGTAATTGCAATTGTCAACGCGGTGGCCATGTTTTCGGGTATGATTTTAACACCAGCTTATGTACAAAACGTCCGTGGCATTTCTCCGCTGAGCTCTGGACTGATGATGCTTCCAGGTGCGGTTATAATGGGGATTATGTCACCAATTACAGGTAAACTATTTGATAAATATGGTCCTCGGATTCTTGGCATAGTGGGGCTTTCCATTACAGCTGTTTCAACTTATATGTTGGCAAGTCTGCAAATTGACTCTAGTCACACACATATTATTCTTATCTACACACTGCGGATGTTTGGGATGGCGATGGTTATGATGCCACTTATGACAAATGGTCTTAATCAATTGCCAACTCGCTTAAACCCGCACGGTACAGCTGTTAATAATACGGCTCAACAAGTGTCCGGTTCGATTGGTACTGCTATTCTTGTTACGATTATGAACTCTGTAACAAAAACAAAAGCTGAAAGTTTAATGTCTCATATAGATCCAACAACCTTTACAGAAACTACGAAGGCAATAGTAACTCAGAAGGCTTTATTATCTGGAATTCAATATTCGTTTTATGTAGCGCTTGGCATGAATGTTGTTGCACTACTATTAGTTTTTTTCGTTAAACGTGTAGATACAAGTGCGGAAGCTGTCGAGAAGCTAAATCGGTAGAGAAAAATAAAACGCTTGATAATGATTCCTACAAGTTTTTTGCTGCTAAGGCGCCGGTATTTAAAGCTGGAAAAGAACTAAAAGAAGCAGGGAAATAATTATATAGTAAAAGAGGACCTGATGTTCATATCAGGTCCTCTTTCATTAGTAACACGGTATACTTGCTTATCGTATTGGTTTAACTAAACTACTGATTTTTCGAATACTACAATCTTAAGCTCGTCAACTTCTCTATTTTTGGGGTGTTTTAGAAGAAAATGAATCAAAATAATCGTTTTTATAAACAAATACAAGAGATGAGATCCGTTTGCAATTTCTCATAAACATTACAAGTTTAGATTATCTTTTAACACCAACATTAAAAGGCTCCAACTATATTTATTCGCTTCATTTTAATTTAGTATTTTTCTACAAGTTATAAATCTAATTGCCAAGCTTATACGTAATATCATAATCATGAATAGTTAGGGAAAAGATAAAATAAGGTAATCAATTACATATCTTTATCCCAGGCGATTAGTTGCTATTTCCTCTTTATTAAATGGGATATGTTATTTCATGCTTTTTTGAAAGGGTGTTTTAAATGGAAAAAAAAGTATCTGCCATTCCTCAGCCGAAAACATATGGACCGCTGGGTAATCTCCCATTAATCGATAAAGATAAACCGACCCTATCCTTTATCAAGATAGCGGAAGAGTATGGTCCCATTTTTCAAATTCAAACTTTAAGTGATACCATTATTGTCGTTTCCGGACATGAACTGGTAGCAGAAGTCTGTGACGAAACACGGTTCGATAAAAGTATAGAGGGTGCTTTAGCAAAAGTTCGCGCCTTTGCTGGAGACGGATTATTTACAAGCGAGACTCACGAGCCTAACTGGAAAAAAGCTCATAATATTTTGATGCCTACATTTAGCCAACGGGCAATGAAAGATTACCATGCTATGATGGTTGATATTGCTGTACAACTCGTTCAAAAATGGGCACGGCTTAATCCGAATGAAAACGTGGATGTTCCGGAGGATATGACTCGTCTTACGTTAGATACAATTGGTCTATGTGGTTTTAATTACCGATTTAATAGCTTTTATCGTGAGACCCCTCATCCTTTTATTACTAGCATGACCCGTGCTCTAGATGAGGCGATGCACCAATTGCAGCGGCTGGATATAGAAGACAAACTTATGTGGAGAACGAAACGTCAATTTCAGCATGATATCCAATCTATGTTTTCTTTAGTAGATAATATTATTGCTGAACGTAAAAGTAGTGGAGATCAGGAAGAAAATGATTTACTTTCCCGTATGTTAAATGTGTCAGATCCGGAAACTGGTGAAAAATTAGATGATGAAAACATTCGTTTCCAAATTATCACTTTTTTAATAGCTGGGCATGAGACAACAAGTGGATTGTTATCTTTTGCAATTTACTTTTTATTAAAGAATCCGGATAAATTGAAAAAAGCCTATGAAGAAGTAGACCGTGTTTTGACAGATCCTACTCCAACATACCAACAAGTTATGAAACTGAAGTATATACGGATGATTTTAAATGAATCACTGCGTCTATGGCCTACCGCTCCAGCATTCAGTCTCTATGCAAAAGAAGATACAGTGATTGGCGGGAAATACCCAATTAAGAAAGGAGAAGATCGTATTTCTGTTCTTATTCCACAGCTACATAGGGATAAAGATGCATGGGGAGACAACGTGGAAGAATTCCAACCTGAACGATTTGAAGAGCTGGATAAGGTTCCTCATCATGCTTATAAGCCATTTGGAAATGGCCAGAGAGCATGTATCGGTATGCAATTTGCACTTCATGAAGCCACTCTTGTAATGGGAATGCTTCTTCAACATTTTGAATTAATCGATTATCAAAACTATCAGCTGGACGTAAAACAAACATTAACGCTAAAGCCCGGTGATTTTAAGATTAGGATTCTACCCCGAAAACAAACTATTAGCCATCCTACTGCTCTTCCACCTACAGAGGACAAGCTGAAAAACCATGAAATTAAGCAACACGTCCAGAAGACACCTTCTATTATTGGGGCCGATAATCTTTCGCTTCTTGTTCTGTATGGCTCGGATACAGGGGTAGCAGAAGGTATTGCAAGAGAATTAGCGGATACAGCTAGTTTAGAAGGGGTTCAAACGGAAGTGGTAGCTCTTAACGATCGAATTGGAAGTTTGCCAAAAGAAGGAGCGGTACTTATTGTGACTTCTTCTTATAATGGAAAACCACCAAGTAATGCAGGGCAGTTTGTGCAATGGTTGGAGGAACTAAAACCGGATGAGCTAAAAGGTGTTCAATACGCAGTTTTTGGTTGTGGAGATCATAATTGGGCTAGTACCTATCAACGGATTCCAAGATACATTGATGAGCAGATGGCTCAAAAAGGAGCAACAAGATTTTCTAAACGCGGAGAAGCAGATGCAAGTGGTGATTTCGAGGAACAGCTTGAGCAATGGAAACAAAGTATGTGGTCTGATGCAATGAAGGCATTTGGATTGGAGCTCAACAAAAATATGGAAAAAGAGCGCAGTACTTTGAGTTTGCAATTTGTCAGTCGTCTTGGAGGATCTCCTCTTGCACGAACATATGAAGCAGTTTATGCATCTATACTAGAAAATCGTGAACTCCAATCATCCAGTAGTGATAGAAGTACACGACATATCGAGGTATCCTTGCCAGAAGGCGCTACATATAAAGAAGGAGACCACCTTGGAGTGTTGCCAGTTAATAGCGAGAAAAATATCAACCGAATTTTAAAACGTTTTGGATTAAATGGGAAGGATCAAGTTATACTGAGTGCAAGTGGACGAAGTATAAATCACATACCTTTAGACAGTCCTGTTAGTTTATTGGACCTTCTTAGTTATAGTGTTGAAGTTCAAGAAGCAGCCACTCGAGCACAAATACGAGAAATGGTAACATTCACAGCATGTCCTCCTCATAAAAAAGAATTGGAAGCATTATTAGAAGAAGGAGTTTACCATGAACAAATACTAAAGAAACGGATTTCAATGTTGGACCTTCTTGAAAAGTATGAGGCTTGTGAAATCCGATTTGAACGCTTTTTAGAACTTCTTCCTGCGCTCAAACCGCGTTACTATTCTATTTCAAGCTCTCCACTCGTTGCACAGAATCGTCTGAGCATTACGGTCGGTGTTGTTAATGCGCCTGCATGGAGTGGGGAAGGGACATATGAAGGAGTCGCTTCTAATTACTTAGCTCAGCGTCATAATAAAGATGAGATTATCTGTTTCATTCGAACGCCACAATCAAACTTTGAATTACCTAAAGATCCAGAAACACCAATTATTATGGTTGGGCCAGGTACTGGAATTGCACCATTCCGTGGATTCTTGCAAGCGCGTCGTGTTCAAAAGCAAAAAGGTATTAACTTAGGAGAAGCACATCTATATTTTGGTTGTCGTCATCCTGAAAAAGATTATCTTTATCGTACAGAACTAGAAAATGATGAAAGAGATGGATTAATCTCTTTACACACAGCTTTTTCTCGTCTAGAGGGACATCCAAAAACATATGTACAGCATTTAATAAAACAAGATAGAATCAATTTAATTTCGTTATTAGATAATGGAGCTCATCTTTATATATGTGGTGATGGAAGTAAAATGGCTCCGGATGTAGAAGATACCCTTTGTCAAGCATATCAAGAAATTCATGAAGTCAGTGAACAAGAAGCAAGAAATTGGTTGGATCGTGTGCAAGATGAAGGGCGATATGGAAAAGATGTTTGGGCTGGTATATGACTGTTTCTTAATTAGATACATATTAACTAATGAACTTCTTTCGAATAAATTTCACTTTATTAGTATAGTGTATTTAGATGAATAGTGATTAACCGGACTATTTAGTATCTACTAAATAAAAAACAGGACCTGATATGCATCTATCAGGTCCTGTTTCACATAGACATTATACATCGATATTTTCCACGCATTATCAATGTTTGTAATGTAGTTAGCCTTTTGAGTCAGCTATAAAATCAGATATTATTTTTTCAATATCGAAAGGAGTAATCCCTTTATCCAAAGAAAAAATGCTTTCTGCTTCTTCGATGTCTTGAACGAGTTCACCTCTAGCTTCAATATGTAATCGGAACAAGTCATATAAATTCGGTTTAACTAAATTAGTTAAAGCCTTCCCAACTAGTATCATACCTTTTTGATTAGCCTCGATGGTATTATCATAAGTTAGATCTCTCGTAAGAGACAAATCTGTCCAAATCAATTTTCGTTCCTTTAAGTCTAAAATAACTGGAATAGAGATTTGGGTGTCGGCAGTAATATCCACTTTATCTTGAACAGTAGAAGGTTCAAATATTTCACCTGAACCAGGATATTGACGAACCATCCAACCAGTAAAGCATTCTGGTAAATCTTTATACGGTTGGTCTGTGTAAGAAAGCAAAGTCATTACTACATAGCGTGCACCATATTTCAGCACAGACGGAATATCGAAATCAATGAATTCAGATGCCCCCTTTGGTGCAGAAGTAATATCTCCGCTATGGTAGGCTTTGAAATTTTTTGAACGTAAGTTCGTGAAGGATACATGTTCTTTGTATTGCCAATCTTCGTCGTACATTGCAGCAGATAAATCAATGTCAACACGTCCTGTATGTTGTCCATTCACATAGCCTTCTTTCCACCATAGGAAAAAACGAATCGTATCTCCTTCTGGCAAATCTACTTTACTTCCTCGAGATAATGTGCGAAGCGCTTTGCTGGCTGAACGTTGAGAGAAGGGAACTAAGTGATTTTTTAACTGTTCATCCAAAAATACTTTTCCGAGACTTGGAAGTTCTGCGAAGCGATTTTTTAAAGTATCTTCACACATTTTTACAATCATTAAACAAATATCCTCTGAGATAAATGGAAGTGTATTTTCAATACCTATAGCTTTTGCTACATTTCCCTTTGGAAAAAAGGTACGAAATTCATTTTTATCATTTCGATGCTTAAAATGAGCCGTGAGTTGAAGTAATACAGGAGTAGAAACGTTTCCTATTATACTTAGAAAATCTTCGAGAATATTGAAAACATCTGTTGACTTATCACTACATAAACGGATTAAATGATCCAAGCGTCTGGCAAATTCCCCTGGGCGAGTTTTTAAAAGATTTTTCGCTGTCATGATATCACGATTCAACAAAGCTGCTTCTATTTTCCCATTAAATGTTTCAACTTTAATGTTGTTGCGAAGAATCTCAAATGCTCGGTGGGTTTTTGGGAAACGAGTATGATATTCTGCTGGATGAAGAATTTCACCTAAACGAATCCAACGTTTTTTGTATCGAAGCATATCTTCGGTAATGTTTCCGCATTGCTCTAACAAACCTAAAAGGAAGCGTCTTTCTGCTCGGTTAAACTTCTTGAATCGGACGGAGGATGCTAAACTCACATCGCCTTCAGATAAAGCAACTGCAAGGCGAAGAACATCAGTTGCTGTTTTAAAATACTTTGCAGCAGCATCGGCTGATATTTTTCTGTTTATTAATAAAACCCCAATTATAAAAGACATATTTTCCTTATGAGGAATTACATTAGGTAGAAAACAGGAAACATCTTCAGTGTGTGTAATAGCCCATTCTACATCCGTCTTATCAGTTGAGGAAATAGAGCTGTTTGCACTAATCAATTGAGAAATCATTTGATTGAAATCTTCTTCACTTCCTAAGTCAATAACTTTCAAATCAACTCTATCTAAAAGAGGGAGTCGTTCTTCTACTTTTGATACAGGTAGGCGCAACGCCACATAATGAATAATGGCATTAATGTATAAATCAGCGTCACTTAAATCCATCATTTGTTGCGGAAAGTTTGGATACATAGGAGTAAACTGAATATGTGCTCCAACCATTTCTTTTAAATGTTTTACCAACTCTTTGTAAAACGATGTGAATGCATCAACCGAAAGGGTTTGCAACTCTTCTATTAAAGGCTCGGAAAAAGTAAATCCTAAACTTTCCAAGTTTTTTAAAACAGTGGCTAAATAAATGTTCGGTAGTTTATTTTCTTCTCTTTTTATAATTACTTTCAAACTTCTTCTTATGTAAATAGAATTTTTCATGAGAACGCCAGCTATTCACGCCTTATAAAAGAGGGGAATAGTCTGACTGTCCTCCTTTCAGTGGTAGATTTTTATTTTTATATGTATAAACACACTAATTGTAGAAAAATGCACAGAGGGTACATAGCTATTTTTTAGTGAAAAATTAGGGGTATAACATTTAGTTGTTAAGTGGTAATTTGTTAATTAAGAAAAGAAAACCTCTACATCAATGGTTGATAAACTAAAGTTTATTCAATCCTAAAGAAGAAAGAGGTTTTATAGTCTAATTATTTTTCATAGGGAATTGACAACTCTAAAACAATTTGAAATTTCTACAAAGAAGGAAGAATTGTCATAGCCTATGTGTTTAGCAGGAAAGTAACATCCCTATTTCGCCAAAGAAGTTAGAAGGAAGGAACGTCATAGCCTGCTTTATTAGTATATTCTCTTGCGAAGAGCAATTCAAGTATACTGTCTGATTTTTTATATTTTTCTTAAAGGGGAATTTTCATGATTATCCCGCATTAACGGGCAGCCAGATTGGTGAGGGTGATTAAAGTTTCACTTTATAAATAGGGAGACCATCACATGCCCTTTTTATAATACTATTACGGGAGGATTTTTATTTTTGATATATTATACCATTTATTTAATGGTATAATATGGTATGCGTTCTGTGGAATGGAGTTGAATGAGTATTATAAATACAAAAGGTAAAATTAAAAAAACAAAAAGAAAAGTATTAATAACTATACTTACTATGTTAGTAATTATAATTGGATTTGGATATTGGAAACTTTTTAGTTTGCAAGGTGTTCCAAAAGGGGAATTAATTCGAACAGTGAAATCTCCAGATGGAAAATATCTCATTAAGACTTATTTTCATAATGCAGGATCATTAAGTGCGGATGCTGTTAGGGGTGAATTAGTTAACCTTGATACAGATTCAGAGAAAAATATATATTGGAACTATCCAGATACGGATCCATATATCCAATGGGTAAATAAGAATATTGTTAGAATTGGAGATCAAACTTTAGATATTTCACAGAAAGAAACCTATGATTGGCGTGATGATGATAAGCACGTTAAAGAAATGCCTAAACAATTTATTAGATAAAACAAGAAAAATTAAATTTATTCAATTTTATTTGTTTAACCATAGATAGGATTATATGAGTGAAAAGTCCCTTTAGATCTTCTAAATGGACTTTTTTTAGGTTTCTAGATACGACTACTGATAAATTGATGTTATATTAAGAAGTCTCGCTACATCGTCATCAAGCTTTGAAACCGATGGTTCCCCAAAACGAAAAAACGAGCTAACTTCTCATAGTTAACTGTGGAGAGATAATAATTTTGTTTTGTGAGTCCTTCAAAATATTGAAAAAATGGAGATGGTGTTATTTGTTGTTTAAGTTGATGACTCTAAGATACCAGTTTAATTGACCTGATAGCGATGTATCCGTACTCCTAAAAAATTCACCTTTGGCATCAGGGAAATTAAATAGGGTGATAATTATTATAAGTGGATTAGGTTTCTTGTGTATAATGATAATAAAGTTATTGAATTTTGATTATTAAAAGCTAAGAGCCTTACTACATTCTACGTAGCAAGGCTCTTTAAAGTTGTTTCAAATTACATCCATCTGTT
>NZ_JBEUTW010000099.1:0-8435 GCF_040492675.1 Bacillus sp. AP50 | reverse complement strand
CTATCTATGTAGATGAAAGAAGGCTACTAAATCTTTTTTTAAATTTAGATATTTCATAGTGAATGTATTATTGATTAAATAATACATTTGTTTAATACAAGTACCCCGTAAGAAAAATTAACCGTCATAATGTAATTAACAAAGTGAGGATTTTCATTTAAATTTTATAAAACTCAAATGTATTCTTTTCTAAACATATTGTTTCATCAGAAGTTTTGATAATGATATCAAAACGCTGACTATACGAATGCATAAATACTTCATATTGAATCCGTCGTTCTTCATGAGACTGCCTTAAATAACTTATATCCGCTCCCCTTTCAGCTATATCCCGGCTTGATCTTCTCATTAGTTCCGTTTCGCCATCTGTATAAAAATAAATTTTCAAATCAAATAAATCAGGGTTAATAAATGCGGCACTCATTCCCTCCACAATCGTTACTTTATTTTTCGAAGAAATCAACTTACTTTTCATATAATGCGTATCTATCGTATAAAAATCCAGCCCAGCTCTAACCATCTGAATATCTCTTTCTAAAGCTGCCAAATGGTGTGCCGCTGGATGACAAGCTGTCATTTTATAACGATGATTTTCATTTTGATATGTATAGTGAATCACTGCATGCTTACGGATATCCGAACTGACAATGTAAGGATCTGTATTAATATAATTTACTTCATTTTGATTTAGTAGATTTACGAGTCTATTAGCAAACGTTGTTTTTCCAGCTGCACCATGTCCTGAAATACCAATAACAATTTTTTCATCGCTCATCCTTAACCAATTTATAATTTCTTGTAACAACTTATCCATCATTCTCCCCCTTGCGCTAATATACTACCCTTTATTTCAATATCCAAAAATCCCTTTATTAAATTATACATAAAACAAGGAAGATATTGTAATTATTCATCATACCATCTCTAATTCTAAACAACTATATTATCTTTTAAATGAATTTATTATTTGTGAACACCTACATGATTAAATAGATTTCTAATTTTATCAATTCAATAGAATACCCTCTATTTTCCGGTAATTTATGCGAACCAATACAGTCATGACTATGTACAATAAAAAAGAGCCAATCCCCTATAAGATAGAAGATTGACTCTTTCCTTTATTTACTCCCCTGTTTCAGAAAATCGCTTTATACGTTCACCAATTTCATCACGAACACGTTGAAATTCGGACCACTCTTTTCCTGCTGGATCATCAAATCCCCAATGAACACGATTTACATGCGGCGGCGTAGATGGACAAACAGAATCCGCATGACTACAAAGCGTAACGACTAAATCAGCACTATTTAAAATGTTTGCATCAATTATATCTGATGTTTGATTTGTTATGTCGATATTTACTTCGTTCATTGCTTTAATTGCATTTGGATTTACTCCATGTGCTTCAATTCCTGCAGAATATACATTCCATTTATCACCTAAATATTGTTTGCCCCATGCTTCTGCCATTTGGCTTCGGCATGAATTTCCTGTGCATAAGAAATAGATTGTCTTTTTGTTTTCCATGTTGTTTTCCGCCTTTGTTTTTAAATTATGCTGGTTGATCATTAAAATATTTACGCTTAAACCAAAAAGCGACGTTTACAAGTGCAATCATTACAGGTACTTCAACTAATGGTCCGATAACTGCTGCAAATGCTGCGCCTGAATGAATACCAAACACCCCAACTGCTACAGCAATTGCTAACTCAAAGTTATTACTACCTGCTGTAAATGCTAATGTTGTCGTCACCGGATAGTTTGCACCAATTTTTCTTCCCATAAAGAAAGATACAAAAAACATTACAATAAAATAGATTAATAACGGAATCGCTATTCTTACCACATCTAGTGGCACGCTAACAATCATCTCTCCTTTTAAAGAAAACATAATGACGATCGTAAATAGCAATGCAAGTAATGTAAGTGAACTAATTTTAGGTATAAACACCTTTTCATACCACTGTCTTCCTTTTAACTTAACTAGTACAAAGCGTGTCAACATACCTGCTATAAAAGGAATTCCCAAATAGATAAATACTGATTTTGCTACTTCTATCATTGTAATATCGACAATAGCACCTTCAATCCCTAACCATTCTGGAATTACAGTTACAAATACGTATGCATAAACTGAGAAAAAAAGCATTTGGAATACCGAATTAAAAGCAACTAAACCTGCCGCATACTCTTTATCTCCATCGGCAAGATCGTTCCAAACAATGACCATCGCAATGCAACGTGCTAACCCAATCATAATGAGACCAACCATGTATTCTGGTTTATCAGGAAGAAAAATAATTGCTAACACAAACATAAGTACCGGACCAATAATCCAGTTTTGTACTAAAGATAGAACTAACACTTTTACATCTTTAAATACTCGGCCCATTTCCTCATAGCGAACTTTCGCTAATGGTGGATACATCATTACAATTAAACCAACAGCAAGTGGAATAGACGTCGTTCCAACCTGTAATGTATGTAGTCCGTCTACTACACTAGGAAACACAAACCCTAAACCAATCCCAACAGCCATAGCTAGAAAAATCCATAGTGTTAAATATCGATCTAGAAAAGATAAACGTTTCATTTTATTTTCCATCTCCTATTAACAACAAGAATTTTGTTCTACTACGTTAGAAGTCGTACAACAAGATGGATCTTCAATTTTATGAACATCACTCTGTGCTTTTGTATAAAAGAATTCCCACTCGTTCCCGTCAGGATCTGTTACCCAAAACTTATCTTGTACTGCATAGCAACAAGTCGTATCCATCTCATCACGTGCAAAGAACCCTTCTTTTTCTAATCTTTCTTTATGCAATGTAATCTCTTCAGCTGTATCCACTTGGAAACCGAAATGATTTACTTGGTTTCCCTTCACTTCATCTCTTACGTTCAGCGTGAAATTAAGTCCTGGCGTCTCTAATAAAAATTTTGCATAATCCACCTTCACCTTAACTGGTGACACACCAAATACCTTTTCGTAAAATTCAATAGACTTCTCTAAATCCGTAACGTTTATACCGACGTGAACATATCTCATAGCTTATTCCTCCTCTTTATATATTATTAATCAATTTTTTTTGATTAATGACTCAAAATTTTAACAGCAACTACCTTTCCCTGTTTTTCTAAAGATACAGCATAATTCTTCTGATAATAAATTATTTACTTCCGCATCATTTAAATCATAATAACTCCACGTACCTTTTGTTTCTTTCACAATTAAACCCGCATCTAATAAAACCTTTAAATGATAGGACAACTTAGATTGCGTCATTTCAAAAACTTCTGTTAAATCACATACACACGTCTGGCCCCGCTGGCAAAGCTCATACATGATTTCTAAACGTTTTTGATCAGCCAACGCTTTAAACTTTTTCTCATATAACTGAAAATTTTGTGCCACTGTAGTTCACTTCCCTTCATCAATTTTTTTGATGTTTATAGTATATACGCTGTTTAGTTCTTTATGCAACTAATTCATCAAGTTTTTTTGATTTAGAAAAAACTTCCTCCCATTATATCTTTGTTACAATTAAAAAAGACCATAGCTTTTTCAAAAATGAAAAACTACGGTTCTTTTTACAACTTAATAGTTACAATATTTCCGAGGAATGGAGTCTCTATAACTGTTTTAAATTTTAATTTGACCATTATAGAGTAGTGCCCCATTACCATCAAGCTAAGAAAAACAAATACCCCAAAATGAGAAAAATCGATATAACTCTTCAGCAAATAAAGATAACTCTTGTTTTTAGTGCATAATCATAAAAAGCACGTCACCCTTTCTCATTAACATAAGAGAATAGTAACGTGCTTTCAATTTCAAAAATAGTCTAAATCCTTAAGTTGATGGTTGTGGGGCGGGCCCCAATAAGAACGGTATCTAAGATTGTATGAAAGGTGTTAGTTCCATTCAAAAGGCCTCAGCCGACGATTAACTCAAGTACCGATTTCGGATGACTCCCATGTGATGAAGTTCGTGTCCTGCGATGCCGTACGCGAGGGCGCGCGCCGTAATGCTTAGGTTGTTGGCTGTACCCTTGCGGTTCCACGCCTCCGCCGGTAGCCCGCGCAGCAATGTGATCGTTGATTGCCGGACGGCCTGGTAGTCTTCGGCCAGTTGCGCGATTGTCCAGCTTCCGAAAGGAGGCATGAACAATTCCTGATCGAAACCGGTCAGCGGCGTCTGGTCCCCTCTTGCGAACCGGAGCAGGCGGTAGGTCATGACGCGTTCCGCGTCTGTAATGTGGCCCACAACTTCTTTCAGTGTCCATTTTCCTTCCGCATACCGATATGCGGCCTGGCTTTCGGTCAACGATGCCAGGAGCTCGGTCATTTGCTTTTCCTGAGCGAGCAGAATGTCGATGATGTTACCGTCTGGCACCAAACGGATATATTCGCCGGAGCTCCCAGCGTATTCTTCTTCTGACGGTCTTTGATTCATGCGTAGTCACCTCTTTATGTATATATAGAAAATTATAGCACTCGTCTATGTCTAATAAATTCGCGAAATGATAGAACTTCCCTTCTAATAATTGAGGCTAAGCAACTATTTAGTCGGTCGCCACACTATCCTGATTCCTTAGCACAATAAGCAATTCTAATCAATAATGCATAAAAATTAGAAGTTATACAATATTTCAAAATTATTAATATATATTAGTTTATTCCGAAACACACATAAATATATTTTGTCGAAACTATTAAAAAGGGAGAATTTCTCTAGCTGAAGAATTAATAATTGTGTTACCAATATGTAAAAATCTCAATTTAAAACTAAAGGAGAACAAAATGGGACAAATAATTGTATCGATGTACCTCTCACTAGATGGTGTCATGGAGGAACCAGCTTGGACTGCTCCATATTTCAATGAAGAAGTAGCAAAGTTTCAATCCAATTTGCTGTTTGAAAGTGAGGCTCTTCTACTAGGGCGAGTAACCTATCAAGGTTTTGCAGCTGCTTGGCCTTCTATGACTGATGAAGAAGGTTTTGCTGATAAGATGAACAGCATGCCTAAATTTGTTGCTTCAACAACTTTGGAAAAAACCGAATGGAATGCAAATCTTATCAAGGGTAATATTGTAGAAGAAATATCGAAACTGAAGGAACAGCCCGGTCAGAACCTTTTAATTTATGGTAGTGGTGAGCTTATACAGACATTGATGCAACACGACCTCATTGATGAATATCATTTTATGGTCAATCCTGTTATCGTGGGAAGCGGAAAGCATCTCTTTAAAACCGGAAACGATACAAAGGCTTTAAAACTGATCGAAACAAGAACGACCAGTTCAGGTGTCGTTATTCTTTCCTATCAGCCGGAGAAAAAAGAATAATTATTGATAAATTATCTTATGAAAAACTCTATTTATTACATAGGAGTTGCTATTATTTTAGTAATTATCTGTGCAATGTTTAGGGGCATTATACGTATAATTTGTCATACTAACAATCGCAAAAAGCAAGATTCAGTCGCACAAAATTAGATAAGGTTATTCAACTGTTAGAAAAACAAAACAAAGATTGACTCTTTCGGATCAGGAAAAGTTAAAAATAACTTCCAATAACGAGAATAATGTAAATAAGCTGTCCATGTGGACAGCTTATTGTTTTTTGCTTAGCGTGCAAAATTTGCGTCTTGTTCGCGGGACTCCAAACAGTACGATTTTATTTCAAAGACACAACGATCTTACTACACACTTTTTATTTATCCCACACTCTCATCTACTAGTATTACTATTTTTTATTACTAATGTTGCCGTTTCACTCGGATGGCTAAGAGGAAAATGATGACCATATGGAACAAAATCAACCTTACCAAGATGCGATGGAGCAGAATAGCCTCTGTCATACTCCCCCCAAATAATGTGAAGATTATACTTTGTTACTTCATTGAAATCACCTTGATTATTTTTTAGTAGTAAACTGTTAAGCTGGACCGTAGTATTTAAAATTCTAGGAGAAGTAAAACTGTTTCTTATTTTTTCAATATAATGTTCAGGGATACTCTCGATACTTTCAAACAAACCATTACTTAATAAATATCGCCCTATCAAATTAGTAGTTGCCAATTTTAATGTCCATTTGTTCATAAATTGAGGAACATTTAGCGATTTAGCATTTTTTTTAACAACAGGTGGCTGAAGTAACGTAATTGAATACTTCTTATCTATGTACTCTTGTACCAATGCTTCCAGAAGAATAAATGCACCGAATGAATGGCCAATTAGATGTGCACCATTCGTAGCTTTCTCCAATAACTTTTTCACTACATTCAAATAGATAGCTAGAAGATTTTTCTCTTGTTTAAAAGGAGAACGTCCCAAACCTGGAAGATCCAAGATCCATACAGGTTGACCAGTTTTTTCATGAAGCTCTTGTGCTAAAGGAAATAAATCCTCTCCATCACTCAATAAACCATGTAATAAAATAAACGGTTTACCCTCTCCTTGTAATTGGTAAAGGGTAGTGCTATCGCATAATGTTCGTTTAAATAAATGATTATGTTGGCCATTTTGATACATCATTCGATAATCCAAATCAGCTACTACGGCAGGGAAAAATTTCATTACACTCGCCTTCTTAAACCAATCTCCTCCCATAATTTTTTTCGCTGAAACATTTGAAAATTTTCGTCTTGTAATAAAATTCAGTCCATCAGAAGGAATTTTTGTTATTTTACTTACTCCACTATTCATAATTGCTTTCATAAGTGGCATTGGGACAGAGATTTTTGGTGCCCTCATATTCATACTTTCCGACATAATACTTAATAACTCAGCAATGTTCTGGTCGTGCTGTTTGTCTTCAACAAGTGTATATGTTTGAATAGTCGGTTGCTCTAATCTGAAAACCTGCACAATAAACTTCGCAAGCTCATCGTTTGAAATAAGTGGTAACCTATATCCCTTACCCCCAGGAATCACTGGCATGAGCCCTCTTCGCATACTCTTCACAAGCAAACCTAATCCTGCTATCTGCTCTGTACTCCCTGTTTTACTACTACCGACTACAGTTGGCGGATTAATTAAAGAAAGCGGATAACCTACTGCTGATGCCTGCTGACGGATATAAAGATCTGCTAAAAATTTTGTTCTCTCATATGGATTTTTTATTTTCAAATAATTATTTCCTTCTTGAAACACATCAATTGCAATCTTGCTATTTTTATCATCAAAGGGACTCATATAACCTACAACATGAATAAATTGTTGCAAGCCCTTCAATTGATGAATACTTTTAGCTAATTCACTAATATGTTTGGCACCATTTAAAAATACGGAAGCTGCCTCTTTACTTGTCGCTTGAATATCCATGGGGCCTCCTGCGTGAATAATCACATCCGTTTTCAATACCCTCTCCTTATCTTCAGCACTTAGACCTAAATCTATTTTCGTCAAATCACCTTCAATAAAGTGCATAACTTCCTTTTTTAAGATGCCTCTTTCTTGAAAAAGACGTATTGCTTTACTTTTCGACCTCACTAAAAGAAGAATTTTAACATCCTCTTTGGCTAATTCTTTCACTAATTGCTTTCCAATAAAGCCTGTTCCACCAGTTAAAAATACTGTTCTCATATAAAATCCCCCTTTTTAGTACTACTCAGTACTAATTTGATGTAAAAAAAATGCTTCTTTTATCGAAGCAATTTTAAAAAATGATCTGCTGTTTTCGTGATTACAGTTGCATCCTTCAATGTTTCTGAAATAAATAACGCTCCTTCAAGATTTGTAATAAAAAGTGATGCAACCTCATCAATATGAATCGTATTTCTAAATTCTCCATTCTCTACCCCTTGTTTAAGTAATAGAGAAACTTTCTTTTGTAATCCTGTAAAAAAAAGACCTATTTTTTCTTTTATTTGCGTGGCCTGTTTAGGACTTTGAATATAAAGAGTAATAAATGGACAGCTCCCCTTATACTCTCTCGACTGAACTCCTTGTGATAATTGCTTTAAAAACAGTTGGATACGATCTTCAACTAAAAATTGCTTCTGAGAAAGTACGTCATCAATTGCAGATTGATACATTTCAATCCAATAATCAACGACCGCTTCTAATAATACTTCCTTATTAGAAAAGTGATAATACACATTAGACTTTGAAACTTTGCTTACACGTACTAATTCATCCATACTTGTATAAGCAAACCCTTTTTCTAAAAATAATGTTGCAGCTACTTCAATCACACGTCTTTGATTCATTAATTTTACCTTTGTCATAACTAGAACTATATAGTACTAATTTAAATATTACAAGTATTTATGTTAATTTAGAAAAAAGTTTGTTTAAAAAAGTTCCACTAACATTGATTTTACTGCAAAAAAAATCTTATTTTGAATAAAGTTGAACTGAACCCCGAAATCGTTAATTTACTATCGTCTAATAGGGGTCACCATACATACCCATCAACTTAAGAA
>NZ_JBEUTW010000098.1:0-5164 GCF_040492675.1 Bacillus sp. AP50 | reverse complement strand
ATTTATTGTTTAACAATAAATAATTATTGACTGTTAATTCTTTTTTAGATAATATGATGGTAAGAATCTAAGGGGAATTACATAAGTAGAGGAGAATGTGAAATGAAAAATAAATACGTAGTAGCTATTTCTTTCATGATTTTAGCGATTATTTCTTTAACGATACATGCTTCAAACAGTAAAGTAGGAGCGGATGGATTTCTTGAAGAACCTTTCTTTTTCCTAGTACCGATAAGTTATATATTGTTCCTTAGTGGTATTGGTATATTGCTATTTGGATTTATTACTTCAAAGCTGAAAAAGGGCAATAGATAGGGACAAAACACTCACTATGAAATAGAAACATACCATATGGAAGAAAAAGAATAAGTGAGATGAATCATGATGAATCATTATTTTTATAATGGTAGACAAGTAGGAGCTGCTATTACGCTGGCTGGGGCACAAGGGACAATTCATGCTGTGAATCAAGCTATTCAAATGCAGCAACAAGCATATTTTGCACAAATGATGCAAAGTCAGTATATGCCGTATTCACAACTTCCGATGCAAATTGTACATTACGATGTACATCCAGCTGGTTTATTTTCCATTCCATATGGCGGGACATATTTCTTATGAAAGAAAGCGACTCAATAGAGTCGCTTTTTTTATATTCCGCCTAGCTTCATTCCAAGGAAGGCGAAGAGGATACCAATTATGTAAGTAGCACTTAAATATAAAAGGAAGATGTATAGCTTTTTACGATTGAGAAGCTGAACAGATTCTAATTTAAACGTAGAAAATGTGGTGAATGCGCCCATAAATCCAGTACCTAATAATAGTTGCCAGCCTGTAGTAACTCCGTTGCCGATTATATATCCAAGTAAAAATGCTCCTGTTATATTAATAAGGAATGTAGCAATTGGAAATTGTGTTTTATTTCTTTTCTTAAACCAATTGCTAATTGCAAATCGTGTAATCGCACCGAAAAATCCTCCTGTTGCGACTAATAAAGCTTCTATCATGAGTAATCACCTTCTGTAAGAGATTTCTTAATTAAGAAATCTCCAAGTGTATAGCCAAGGCCAGACATAATGAGGCCACCAAGTATACTGCATGATACATATAAGAAGGCTATGCTCCACTCAGAATGATTGATCAATTGCACAGTTTCTACACTAAATGTTGAAAAAGTCGTAAAGGAACCGATGAATCCAGTTCCGATGCCTGTGATAACCTCTGAAGGTAAGATGTTTAGCCGAGCGATATAAGTAGTTAGCCACGCTAAGAAAAAGCAACCGATTAAGTTAATGAGTAATGTTGCCAATGGAAATGAATGATGCCAAAATGTGTTGATATTAAGACCTAAATAATAACGAGAAAGAGCTCCTAATATACCAGCAATGCCAACGATAATATAAATCAATTTTCTCACCTCTTTAAATAGCTTGCTCAAAAAAATAGACTCCTACCAGTATCCATACTGGTAGGAGTCATTAGCTAAGCAGCGTTTATGGCGAACTCCATCGCCTATGATTATTACATATAGTGTACTAAATATACCGTTTAATTTCCAGTGAGGAGGAGGGTGTAACTTTTCTTTTTTTGATGTCTGAAGGCTTTTTAAGTAATTAAAATGGGATCGATTACTTATCAACTAAATATAGTGATATACGGTTTTAATTATGATAAAATGTTTCTTATGTGTGTCGTTTTGTTTTATTTGACTGAAAATAAAGAAAAATAAATTTGCGTGAAAAGGAGTCATTTATTTGAAGAAATTTTTAAAAATCGTATTTACATGTGTTTTAGTAGTAGCGGGCATTGTAGGAGGATTTCTAGCTTATATGACACTTACTAAAGAACAGCCTGCTGATGTTATAAGCTTGAAGGTAGAGAATAATAAGGAGCGCGTATTAGCGACTGGAAATGAGTTTAAAGTTACAACATTTAATATTGGATATGCTGGGTTAGATAAGGATCAAGATTTCTTTATGGATGGTGGAAAGGGATCTGGTTCAAGTAGTAAAGAGCAAACGGAAACTAATTTAAAGAATATGCTTTCGTTTTTACAAAATGAGAATAGTGATTTTGCACTATTACAAGAAGTTGATATAAAGTCACTTCGTTCATTTGATGTAAATGAACATGAATTTTTGAAAAAAGGATTACCTGATTATGTTTCGTCATTTGGCAAGAACTACGATACGAAATGGGTTCCAGTGCCAATAACAAATCCAATGGGATATGCGGAGGCTGGATTAAGTACGTTTTCTAAATACACTGTTCAAGAAGCGAAGAGGTTCCAGCTGCCTGGAATGGAGCCTTGGCCAAAGCGTTTGTTTGATTTAGATCGAGCAATTGTGGAATATAAAATTCCTGTTAATAATGGAAAACATGTTAGACTCGTAAATTTACATTTGTCTGCTTATGATGAAGGCGGGAAAATTAGAAAACAGCAAGTAGAGTATTTAAAAGAATATATGAACAAGCATTATGAAAATGGTGATTACGTAATAATGGGTGGAGATTGGAATCAATTGGTTTCGAACGCTCAATTAAGTGATCCGAAGTTCGTGAAAGAGCGTCCTGAGTGGTTAGTAGAGTTACCGAAGGACTTTACAGACGGTGGCTTTAAGTGGGCTGTAGATCCGTCTGTTATGACTGTAAGAGATGATGTAAAGAAATATGTAGAAGGTGAAAATTTCGTCACTATTATTGATGGCTTTATCGTTTCACCGAATGTAGAGATTGTAAATGTACAAGGGAAAGATTTAAAGTTTGAAAATAGCGATCATAACCCAGTAAGTGCGGTATTTAAACTGAAGTAATTGATATGTATAAGTAGAAGGTGGGGCTTCATATGGAGTGGTTAAAGAGGACTTGTTTTTCTAACCTTGAGAAAGAATCACAGAAAAATCATTTATTACTGTTTATAACGATTTGTAGTTTCTTCCTTGGGATAATCGCGATTGGGTATTATGGATATATTTTTACAGAGAGAGCAATAGCATTTTGGATTTGTGGTATTTCTGTCGTTGCATTTGGAACGCTTTTTACTTTTATAAAAAGTATGGAATCAGTGTATAAATATATTATGACATTTATGTTGCTTACAATGTCTTACATTATGGTACAAGCTTTTAATGAAAGCCCGGCTGTATTTCAAATGGTCTATTTTACATTAGCTGTTTCACTTATTTACTTAAGTGAGCGCCTCATTTTAATTCTTGGCGGGATAGCTGTTGTGATCACATTTATCCTTTGTAGCTATTGGCCGGAGCAATTTTTTGCTTATACAGCCTCGTCTGAAGCTGCTAATTTCGCAAGTTTGTTAGCGATTGTAACAATCGCTATGTGGGGCGTCACGAAAATCGGTTCTAATCTGCTCCTTCGTTTAAGTGATGAGAAGCAAGAAGTAATGAGAAAAGCTCAGGAGTTAGAAGAGACGCAAAGACTTATTGCAGAAACAGTTGTGAAACTAGATAGTAATTTCAATCATTTAAGACAAAATATGAACACGTCGATGGAATCGATGAGTGAAATTAATTTTGCCTTTGAAGAGGTGGCAGTTGGTACGCAATCACAATCAGAGATGATGTATCGTTCGGTAGAAGTATTGAATGATATGGAGGGAAATATTGAGCAAATCATCTCTCAAGTAAGAACTGCATCGGCTCATGTGGATGAAAGCTTAGAAATTTCAAAATGTAGTGTACATACTCTAAGAAATTTTGAAGCTAACATGAGAAGTTTAAATGATGTTGTTTCACAGTCTGGAATTATATTTAGAGATTTAATGATGCAATCGAAACAAATTAATGAAATTGTAGATGTAATAACGAATATTTCAAGTCAGACGAGTTTGCTAGCTTTAAATGCAAATATTGAAGCTGCCAGGGCAGGCGAGCATGGAAAAGGTTTTGCTATTGTAGCGAGTGAAGTGTTAAAGCTTGCTGAAGAATCAAATCGTTCTGCGGGAAGAATTCAAGGGATTTTGAAGGAGTTTAGTAATCAGGCAAGTAAGGTAGAAGTGCAGGTAGAGAAGTCAGAAAGAGTACAAGAAGAGTGTAACGAAATGTTAGCAAGCGTTTTAACAAACGTAACTGATTTAGGGAAGTTTATTGATGCGATTAATAAAGTAATGCGAGAGGTTGTTGTTCATCAAGAAAGTTTCCAAGTTAAAACGACGAATATTGTAAAGGATGTTACGCATGCTTCTAACGTAATTCAGCAAACTTCTACAGCTACAGAAGAAGTGCTAGCGAGTGTGGAAGAAGAAAAACATCGAAATGATACGTCAGTGAAGACGTTACAAACTGTTAGCGAGCAAGTGAAGTTGTTAGAAGATATTTTAGAAAAGTAATATTGCTTAGAAAGAGCACGAGTGATGTGCTCTTTTTTCATTGAAACGAATACTTGATAGGAATTTAATTGCTTTTCTGCGCGTTTTCTGCCAAGCTTAAGGAGATAAAGTGAGACTAGTACATACTGATTATTAGCCCTCACCAATCAAGCTATCCGCAAATAGCGGAATAAAATACTTCAAAGAAAGAATTATATAGGTGACGCATATGATCGAAGTTAAGACTTCTGAACTTAGTGATGGAGAATTTAATAGAGGTGTATTTGCAACTCGTGATATTAAAAAGGGTGAGTTGATACACGCAGCACCAGTTATCTCTTATCCGAATGAACAGCATGAACATATTGAGAAAACGTTACTTGCTGATTACGCATTTGAGTATGGAATCAATCATACGGCAATCCTTTTAGGATATGGTATGTTATTTAATCATTCATATACACCGAATGCAACGTATGACATCGTTTTTGAGAATCATACATTTAACTTCTATGCTTATAAAGATATAAAAGCAGGAGAAGAAATTTTAATCAATTATAATGGTGAAGTTGATAACGATGAGCTGTTATGGTTTGATAAAGAAAAAGAAGAGAACGAAAAGTAATATAAAGAGTATAGAAAGAGCACATTCTGTGGGATGTGCTCTTTTTTATTGATGTAAATAAAGTAAAAAGTACAAAAAAATACCACTTTCTTTTTGTGTGGTATAGTAAGATACTGAGGGATAGTGTTTTGAAAAAGTCATATATTTTACAAATTGTTGTCTTTCTGATGACATGTCAAGTTTAGTAGTCCATTTGGGTTGCTTTATTATGC
>NZ_JBEUTW010000097.1:0-14482 GCF_040492675.1 Bacillus sp. AP50 | reverse complement strand
CTTTAAATCTTAAAGTCATTACATCCCTTCCATACATGAAAGAATTCTCCTGTTCATTAATATTATATTTGAATAATTATTCATTTGATCGACCAGCGATGTTACGTTTTCTCGACAAAAAACTCGCTCTAAAAAGAGCGAGTTTTTTCATTATATATTATTGACCTTTGTACATTGCATCTACTTGTTTTTGAAGTTCCTCATTTTCTAAGAACTCATCATAAGTAGCCTCTTTATCAATTACACCGTTTGGTGTTACTTCGATAATGCGGTTTGCAATTGTTTGCACGAACTGATGGTCATGAGATGTGAATAAGATTGTACCTTTGAATGCAATTAAACCGTTGTTTAATGCTGTGATTGACTCAAGGTCTAAGTGGTTCGTTGGATCGTCAAGTGTGATTACGTTCGCACCACTTAACATCATTTTAGATAACATACAACGAACTTTTTCGCCTCCAGATAATACAGAAACGTTCTTCTTAACTTCTTCACCTGAGAATAACATCCGGCCTAAGAAACCACGTAAGAAGCTTTCAGACTCATCTTGTGGAGAGAATTGACGTAACCATTCAACTAAGTTGTAATCACTGTTCTCAAAGTACTTAGAGTTATCTCTTGGGAAGTAAGATTGAGAGGTTGTAACACCCCATTTGAATGAACCGCTATCCGGCTCCATTTCACCCATAAGAATTTTAAATAATGTTGTCATCGCAATATCGTTACGGCCGATAAATGCAACTTTATCACCTTTATTTAAAGTGAAGTACACATTATCTAACACTTTTTCACCATCAATTGTTTTAGAAAGACCTTCAACAGTTAATAAGTCATTTCCTACTTCACGCTCAGGTGTGAAGCCAACGAATGGGTAACGACGTGATGACGGTCTAATATCATCTAATGTAATTTTGTCTAATAATTTTTTACGAGAAGTTGCTTGTTTCGCTTTAGAAGCGTTTGAACTAAAGCGTGCAATGAAGTTTTGTAACTCTTTTACTTTCTCTTCTTTTTTCTTATTAGCATCTTGTGTTAATTTTAAAGCTAATTGGCTTGACTCATACCAGAAGTCATAGTTACCAACATAAAGTTGAATTTTACCGAAATCAAGGTCAGCCATGTGCGTACATACTTTATTTAAGAAGTGACGGTCATGGGATACTACGATAACTGTGTTTTCAAAGTTCATTAAGAAATTTTCTAACCATTGAATCGCTTTTAAGTCCAAGTGGTTGGTAGGCTCATCTAATAATAGAATATCAGGTTGACCGAATAAAGCTTGAGCAAGTAATACTTTTACTTTCTCTGCCCCAGTTAATTCTGACAATTTCTTATCATGAAGATCTTCACCAATACCTAAACCTTTAAGAAGAATTGCAGCTTCTGACTCAGCTTCCCAACCGTTAAGCTCAGCGAACTCACCTTCAAGTTCAGCAGCGCGCATTCCATCTTCATCACTAAAGTCTTCTTTCATGTAAATAGCATTTTTCTCTTGCATTACTTTGTAAAGTTGCGTGTGACCCATAATTACTGTTTCTAATACTGGGAACTCTTCATATTCGAAGTGGTTCTGTTTTAATACTGCTAGACGCTCACCTGGCGTAATATGTATGTCACCTGTTGATGGTTCAATTTCTCCAGATAAAATCTTTAGAAATGTAGATTTACCAGCACCGTTTGCTCCGATCAAACCGTAGCAGTTACCTGGCGTGAATTTTATGTTAACATCTTCAAATAATTTGCGATCCGCGAAACGCAAACTAACGTTACTTACTGTAATCATTTGTGTCCTCCTACTAATACCGCTTATTTCAGCGTTTTCTCACCGATTGTCTTAAAAAATCGCATATTACGACTCAATTATTGTAGACTATAGCTATTATATAGTAGAAGCTGGATGAATAGCAACGGTTGATTACCTTTCTACAATGAAATCGGATAGTTTTTGTCCATTCCCCTAGCTATTGTATGTATATCATCGACCTCTTTCTCATATAACCTTTCACTGCTCATTCTGTAATATATCGGATTCATTTTCATCTGAAATATTATATACCGAAAAAACTGTAGAGAAATCATTCCCTACAGTCTCTTCTTATTTCGTATTTATTATTTTCTCTTTGTAACTCTTCATTTTACTCGTTAACCCTATTAACGCCGGTAATAATATCGGCATCACAATTAAAGCTAATAGAAGAAGTGCAACGCCAACTACTGATGCAACTTGTATAAGTGTTAATACACCTGATGGAATTAATGCTGCAAATGTCCCGCCTAAAATTAGCGCCGCTGATAATACAACTCCTCCTATATGACGAGATGCAGTTACAATTTTCGTTACCGAATCCCCTTCTATCTCGTTATAGCGCATCATTACGAAAATACTATAATCCACTCCTAAAGCGACAATCATAATGAAGCTAAAGAATGGAACATTCCAGCTTAATGAATCTACATGTAATACATGTGCACTAATTTGTTCGCTTATACCGAGTGATGCGAAGTACGCTAATAGTAATGAGCCAATAATAAATATTGTGTTTAGTAATGAGCGTGTAATTACGATTAATACAATCGCAATTCCAATTAACATAATTGTAGCTGTACGTAAGAAATCTTGCCCTGTTACTTCTTTTAAATCAACGTTTCTAGCTGTTGTTCCGCCAATTGCTGTTTTCGCATCATGTAATTCCGTTCCCTTTACAGTGCCATCGATTGTTTTATTGATTTCTTGAATAATTGGCATCGCTTCTTTTGAATACGGATTTACATCTAAAATGATAGTCATTTTAGCAATTTTTCTATCCTGTGACATGTACGTGTTCAATGCTTTTTGGAAATCCTCTCCCTCTAGCACTTCTTTTGGAATATAAAACTTCTCAGAGCTCTTCGATTCATTGAGCTCCCCTAAATATTTTTGTGCGTCATGCAGGCCATTACTTACTTTTCCAAGCCCTTCTGTACTTTTAGATAAACCGGATTGTAATTGCCCCATCTTTTCTTGCAGGTCTTTAAGGCCCGTTAAAAGTTGTCCTTGCCCATCGTTTATTTTCGTTAATCCAGATTGTAACTCAACTGATTTATTTGCAATTTGTTTTGAACCTGAAGAACCTTCATTTAATCCATTTTTAAGATCGGCTGCTCCCTTTTGTAACTTATTAACTCCATTGCTCATTTCTTTTAAGCCGTTATCCACTTTCAGTAACGATTGATTCGCTTCTTTAAATGAACTCATCGCCGTTTTGTGCTGTGTTGCTAATTGATTTAATTCATTTGAAAGTACGCTTAATTTCTTTTGAGCCTCTTTAGCAATTCCTATCGTTTGTTGTATGTTTGGATCATTCGCTAATTCTGGTTTCGTTTGAACGAAATTGGTCATTAACATTTCAATTTGTTCATATCCCTTTTTCGCACCATCAATCGCTTGAAAAATACTTCCGAAGAATTGATCGTAAGAGTTTAAACCTTTTTCTAACTGTGCATAACCAGCATGCAGCTGCGACGTTGCATTAGATAGAACATTTATATTTTCGTTTACTGAAGCTAAACCACTCTCAATTTGCTGTGCTCCTTGTGCACCGTCGTTTATGCCATTTGATAATTGATGTAAAGCTGTTCCTAATGCTGATACCCCGTTTTTCGCCTCGTTCGTTCCATCAATTAATTTTTGAACATTCGCAAGACTATTTGAATCATTACTTCCCATTTTATTTTTCGCATCTGTTAATCCATCATTAATTTCCTTTATGCCACCATCGGCATCTCCTAATCCTGTATTCAATTCTCCCGCTTGCTTATTTAAATATAATTCTTTTATCTTCTCACCAGTTGGACGTGTTGGTGCATATACTTCTGACACACCTTTAACTTTCGAAATTTTATCAGTTAATTCGTCTAAAATTTGTAGAGAAGTTCCTTCATCCAGCTTTTTATCAGATTGAATGACTAATGTACTCGGTGAAGAGAAACCAGGCGGAAAATGATCCTCTATTACGTTAATACCCATCTTGGATTCATACTTATTATCCACTTCAAATAAATCATTGTAATTAAGTGTATTAGAGTATTTTAATACGAAAGGAATCGATATTACGAATACGATGATTAAAGCGACAAATGGCCTTGCTACTGAGTTTTTCGCAAAGAATCCCCATAAGCGACTATCCTCATGACCTTTAAATGTTTTAACTGGATAAAACATTCCTTTTCCTAAAAGCACCATGAAAAATGGATTTAAAGTCGTTAATACGAGTAATAATACTAAAACACCAATTGCTACCGCTGAAGTCGATTGATATAATTTAAAACTTGCTAAAGCAAGTGATGCAAAACCAATTAGCACCGCTATTCCGCTATATAATACAGTTTTACCTGCTGATTTGAATGTTTCTTTCGTAGCTAAAAATGCATTTTCTTGTTTACTTAATTCTTCTTTAAACCTCGTATATAATAAAATGTTATAATCTGTTCCTACCCCAAACAGGACGACGACTACGAACACTTGTGTAAAGTTTGAGAATGGAAAATTAAATTGATCTACAAGCTGGGCAATAATCCCCATTGAAACTAAATACGATATACCAACTGTAAGAAGAGAAACAATTGGAACAACTGGTGAACGGAATACGAGGATTAATACTACAAGAATGAAAATGATTGAAATAACTTCTGTCTTTTTCACTCCCTCTTGAGAGGATTTAAGAAAATCACCCGCTATTAAGTCACTTCCTGTTAAATACGTTTTTACCCCTTTCGTTTGCACTTTTTCATGAAGATTATTTGAAACTTTTGATATTTCACCATGTTTTTTATCTATCGATATTTGCGTTAAAATAGTCGTATTATCTTTAGAAACTAATTGTTTCTCCAAGTCTTTATTGTCTAAATGTGAAACAACTTCCTTAATTCCTAATTGCTCTTTTTCATTTTGCAGGGCGTTGATTGTTTTTGTTATTTCCTTTTTTTGTTCATCTGTTAAAGCTGCCTTATTGCCACTATTAAAAACGGCTATAATTTCATACTTTTCAACCCCTTCTTTATCCATCTCTTTCATCATCTTGTCAGCAATACTGCTTTGCTTTGTATTAGGGATTGTAATTTTCCCTTTTTCTTTCACTAATTGATCCATATTAGGCATCGTTACGACCATTGTAATAGTAATAACTATCCATAATAGAAAAGATAAACTTCTCCAACTTTTTAACTTGCTCATTTGAATCATCTCCCGTTTTGAAAGTTTCACGTTAGTAACGGAATGAACGTTCATTCCTATTGTTCTATTACATTATTTTGTAAATTCTATTAAACTAGTCTTTCCGGAATGAATGTTCATTCCCTTAGTTACACAAACATCCTTTCCTACTCTCATTTTTTAAATCTATTTAGGAATGAATATTCATTCCTTTCCTTATAAAGCTATAGAATCAAATGATTCTAATAGCGTTCCAAGAGCTTTCTTCTAATTCTTTTACTAACTCTTTCGAGTATTCTAATTGCCCTGTTGCAATTACTTTCGTTAATTTTTCTAGCGGTTGATATACAATAATAATTAAAGCAACTGGAGGCAATGGACGAAGAAAACCTTTTGCGATTCCATCTTCAATAATATTCATAAAGAAGCCTATAAAATCATCAAATATTTTCTTACTCTGTTCATCAAGAAAATAACTATCACAGTGAGAATTTGTAAATAAAAAAGCATCTACATTGTTTCTCGCAAATTCAAATAAACGGTTGTACGTATGACTAAACTGTTCACGAATATTTGCTTCAACAGGAAAATCCGTTTTTATTATTTCAGAAAGCTCTAACATACTTTTTGAAAATAATGAGTTAACAAGTGCCTCTTTATTTTCAAAATAGCGATAAATAGTACCCGCACCGACTTTTGCCTTTTCAGCGATCATTGGAATTGTCGTACCATCGTAACCACGCTCTGCAAAAAGTTGCATCGCAGCATCAAAAATATCCTCTTGTTTGTTTTTAGCCATTTTTTCCACCTCTATTTCCAGGAATGAAAATTCATTCCGTTTTTAATTATAAATTACATGGATTAAAAGTCAAGTGCGTGACAAAGTATAGTTACGTTTTAGTGAAAAAATTATATCAACGATTATTAGAATATATCAGCGCAAGTCTAATTATATCAGCGATTTTCAGAATATATCGGCGCATCTCCAATTATATCAGCGATTTTCAGGATATATCGACTTACCGACAACCAAAGAGAAAGCTGTCCCAAAAATTGTTTTTGGGCAGCCCAATTTTCTATTGAAAACTTAAAAGAAATCATAAATAAATGCTTCTCGTACCGGAACTATTTTCTCAAACGCTTGTATTTCCTCTTCACTTCCGCTAATTAATTCTAATTCATTCAGTTGTAACGGACGTTTATAGCCGAACATTATTGTAGATAACTCGTTTATATCCAGTTTGATGCCTTTATCTATTGTTTTTTCTTTTATTATTGTTATTTCATGATTTGCAAGTCTCACTGTTATGTTATTCCACGGAGCAAATGCGTCTGTAATGTTTAGGATCACTTCTTGCTGTACATTGCTCCAATTCAACTCATATTGTTTTAAGAACTGCTCTACATCTACAATTCTTCCCATAAAATATGGTTTTATTTCTGTCTTCACGCGCGGCTCTTGCAATGAATATAATAACGGTTCGCTTTCACTTACTGTCATTTCAATTTCTTTAATCATAGAATCATGCTGACAAATAAAGTTCCACAGACCATTTCGTGCTTCATTATGCAGTGGTACAAATTCTTCTACTGTCATTTTATAGTTTTCTATTTTGTATAACATGTAACCTGCTGCCTTTTTATTTTCATCATAGTAAATCGCTAATGTTAAATCATCATAAACCGCTTGTAACCACCAGTTCTTCTCTCGAACTAACATACATGAAAAACGTTCTGCAAATGCTTCATAGAGCTTCTCGACTTCTTCTGGATGATTTTCTTTATTAAAACGTTTCACAGTACCATTTACTTGTTTTTTCATCACTAAATCGCTCTTACTTATATGACATTTGAGTAGATTCGCACAAAGTTCCCAGCCGTATTTACGATAAAATGAAACAGCAAATGGATGTAACATAGAGACTGTATAGCCATCTTTTTTCATTGTTTGAAGTGAATGTTGAAGTAGCTCTTTTACATACCCACTTCTTCTGTACTCTGGATACGTCGCTACTCCTGCAACGCCACCCATTTTAAATTTTTCTTTACCTATGTAAATATGAAACGGAATGAGGTGTAGTTTTGCAGCTAAGTCTTCCCCTTCCATAATGACGTATATTTCATGACTTTCCTTCATCTTTGTAAGTTGCTGCTGTAATCGTTCCTCATCTACTTTATATTGAAAAGCGTATTCTGATAAACGTAATGCTTCTCTAAACTTATCTTCTTTTAATTGTATGACATTCATATAATTCTCCTCCATTCCCTGTTTGAATTGTATCATAATTCTTACTATTATAGTTCGGTAAGTGAAACTACAAGGACGTTTTAACAAAAAAAGCAGATACATCACGTATCTGCTTTCCATCCTTTTTATTTAGCTAATTTTTGAAGTTCGTCAAAGAATGTAGGATATGATACACCTACTGCTTCTGCATCTTCAATAATTGTTTTTCCTTCTGCCAGGCAACCAGCAATTGCAAGCATCATTCCGATACGGTGATCACCATAACTATTTACTGTATTGCCTTTTAGAGCTGATTTTCCGTAAATGATCATACCGTCATCAGTTGCTTCTATGCGAGCTCCTAGTTTCGTTAATTCAGCAACGACTGTATCAATACGGTTTGTTTCTTTTACTTTCAATTCATGTGCATCTTTAATTACTGTAATTCCTTCTGCTTGCGTTGCCGCTAATGCGATTACAGGAATCTCATCGATTAATCTAGGGATAATATCTCCGCCAATTTCAATTCCTTTTAATGAAGATGTTTCGATTGTAATATTTGCAGCTGGTTCCGATGCCCCTTCGTTAATTAGATCTACAGTGAACGTAGCACCCATTTTTTCTAAAACATCAATAATACCTGTACGGGTTGGATTCATCCCTACATTTTGTAATACTAGTTTACTATTTGGGATGATTGCACCTGCTACTAAGAAAAATGCTGCTGATGATACGTCACCTGGCACTTGAATGTCTGTTGCTGTTAATTTTTGTCCACCTGACAGCTTCACTGTTTTCCCTTCGCGAGTTACTTTAACACCAAATGCTTCAAGCATTCTTTCCGTATGGTCGCGTGAAATATGTGGTTCTGTAACAGCTGTTACACCTTCTGCACGAAGACCTGCAAGTAAAATAGCCGACTTTACTTGTGCACTTGCAACAGGAGAAATATATTCAATTGCTTTTAAATCTCCGCCACGTATTGTTAACGGTGTAAATGTTCCTTCTTCTCGGCCGTCTATGTTTGCGCCCATTTGTTTTAATGGGTTTGTTACACGCTTCATCGGTCTTTTTGCGATAGATTCATCACCTTGTACGCAAGAGAAAAATGGTGTGTTAGCTAATATACCTGACATTAATCGGATTGTTGTACCAGAATTACCAACATCTAATACAGCTTTCGGTTCTTGTAAACCTTCTAATCCTTTACCAACTACAGTAACCTCATCACCGTTTTGCGTAATTTCTACTCCCATTTCTTTAAAACATGAAATCGTACTTAAACAGTCTGCACCGGGCAAGAAACCTTTAATTGTTGTTTTCCCTTCTGCAATAGAACCGAACATAACAGCACGGTGTGAAATGGATTTATCACCTGGGATTGTAATATTACCATTCAATCCGTTATTAACGGGTTGTATTGTTCTTTCTTTCACGTTTTTCACCTTCTCATTTAAATTGTTTCATAAGTTTGGTATTCTTCTTCTCCAAGCGCTAGCTTTGCTTTCATACGATCTTCTTCCCTTTGGAAGCTAATACGTAATACCCCAAGCAGTCCTTCACGCGCTTCTAATATTTGCAAGTTCGTAATACTAATTTCCTCGCGCGCTAAAATACTCGTAATATGAGCCAATGCCCCCACCTTATCTAATACATCGACGTATAAGTCGTGATAGGCAGGAATTGCCCCTCTCTTTCTTACTGGTAAAGAATCACGGTATTCTTTCGCATCTGCAAAATAGTTTTGAATCTCGCCTGCATCTCCGGTAGAAACTGTTTTATATAAATCTTCCATTTCAGAGATCCACTCTTTTAATAATACCATTAAATGCTCTCGATTTTGCTTTACAATATCACTCCACATTTTTGGACTACTAGATGCGATACGTGTAATGTCTTTGAAACCTCCAGCAGCTAGTTGATGAATGAGCGGATTATCTCCTGCATGTTTCTCAACTTGCTTTACTAAACCTGCTGCGATAAGGTGCGGAAAATGACTAACGATCCCTGTTACATAATCATGTTCTTCCGTATTTAAAACAAGAAAATGTGACCCTGTTCCTTTTAACCATACTTTAAGGTCTTCCACTTGTTTATTTGGCACGTGATTCATCGGTGTTAAAATGTAAAATGCATTTTCAAACAAATGTGCCTTTGCACTTTCAACTCCCGTTTTATGAGAACCCGCCATCGGATGTCCACCAATGAAAGAAACATCCTTTGAAAATAAAGCTTCCGCTTCGTTCATAATAGACCCTTTTGTACTACCAACATCAGTCACTATAACATCTTCTCGTAAACGGAATGACGCAAGTTTGTGTAATAGCTTCTTCGTTTCTTCAACTGGAGAAGCAAAAACAATTAAATGTGCCTCTTCACATGCACGCTGTAAATCAACTCCTATTTCATCTACTACGTGTAATTCTTTTGCACGCTCTACTTGCTCTTTAAATATATCGTACCCTGTTATCGTTACATCGTGCTCTTTCTTAATTGCTAATGCGAGAGAGCCTCCTATTAAACCTGTTCCAATTAATACTACCTTTTTACGCATTTGCCTCATCTCGAGACTTATTTTTTTTATTTTCAAAGTGTTGTTTTAACACTGAAATCACTCCTTCATTTTGCTCCCTTGTTCCAACTGTAATACGGACACCCTTTGGGAATGGACGAATAATAAATCCTGCATGTGCACAAGCTTCATAAATCTCTCCAGCATTATCTACCGGTAAGAAGATGAAATTAGTTTGTGACGAATAAAATGGTATACCGTTTTCCTTACAGAAACTCTCGTATTGCTGTAATCCTTCTGTATTCATGTGAACTATTTCTTTAATAAACTCGTCATCACCAAAAGCAATCGTCGCTGCTTTTTGCGCTAATGAAGATACGTTAAATGGTAAACGTACGACATTTAATTTCTCAATTAGCTCTTCCTGTCCGATCGCATATCCAACGCGGAAAGAAGCTAATCCGTATGCTTTAGAAAACGTTCTAAGTACAAGAATGTTTTTATGTTTTTCTAAAAGCGGTAATGTCTCAGGGAAATCTTTTGCTGTTACGTATTCATAGTACGCTTCATCAATGACAATTAACGTATTTTCACTAATGCCTTCAATAAATTGAGTTAATTTTTGCTCATTCACATATGTGCCCGTCGGGTTGTTTGGATTACAAATCCATACGATTTTCGTATTATTATTTACCGCTGACGAAATTTCGTCTAAATCGTATACACCTTTATTTAAAGGAATTTCTTTCACTTCACACCCTTCAATAATCGCATGATGGCGGTACTGCGGGAATGTTGCACCTGCTGTTACAATGTTATCTCCCGCTCGTAATACGGCGCGGCTTATTATTTGAATGATTTCATCTAAACCACTACCACAAAGTACTTGTTCCATTTGCACATGCAACTTATCTGCGATTGTTTGACGGAGCGTTGTAGCACCTCCGTCAGGATATAAAGCATGTTCCAACCAAGAGTTTTGCAACTCTTCTAAAACTCTCGGTGAACAACCAAATGGATTTTCATTCGATGCTAATTTCACAAACGAATGATCTCCGTACACTTCTTTCATTTGTTCTGGTGATTTACCTGGTTTATATGGTTGTAATGATGATAGTTGATCTTTTACTTGCACGTTAAACCCACCTTTTTATTAAAATTCTTTTGCATAGTTATTGTGTTGCATAATGTTTTGTTTTAATAATTCCATACGATCTTTTCCGAATTGTTCGACTAGTGCATCTGCAAGTTCCCATGCCACAACAGATTCAGCTACTACACCCGCTGCTGGTACTGCGCAACTATCAGATCTTTCAATACTCGCTTGGAATGCTTCTTTCGTATCAATATCAACGCTTGCTAACGGTTTGTATAAAGTAGGAATTGGCTTCATCACGCCTCTTACGATAATTGGCATACCTGTTGTCATACCGCCTTCTAAACCGCCGGCATTATTCGTTTTTCTCGTGTATCCTTTTTTTTCATCCCACAGAATTTCATCATGCACTTTGCTTCCTGGTTGTCGTGCCGCTTCAAAACCTACGCCGATTTCAGCACCTTTAAATGCATTTATACTCATAATTGCACCAGCAAGTTTTGCATCTAATTTACGATCGTAATGAACGTAACTACCAACGCCAATCGGCATACCTTCTGCAATGACTTCCACAATACCACCGATTGAATCTCCACTACTTTTTGCGTTGTCAATCGCATTCATCATTTCTTGCTCTACTTCTTTATCTAAACATCGAACTGGTGAGTTTTCAGTAATTGTTTGAATTTCTTCAATTGATAAGTTTGAAATATGTTTTGCTTTTACTCCACCAATTTCAAGAACATGTCCTGCAATTCCCACGCCTAATTCGCTTAAAATTTGTTTTGCAACTGCACCAGCAGCTACACGAACTGTCGTTTCTCTTGCAGATGACCGCTCTAATACGTTTCTTATATCACGATGACCATATTTAATTGCTCCATTTAAATCTGCATGTCCGGGACGTGGTTTTGTAATTGTACGTTTCATGTCTTTACTTTCTTTTTCCGAAATTGGCTCTGCACCCATTACTTTCGTCCAATGTTTGAAATCATCATTTTTTACAATTAACGTAATCGGTGATCCAAGTGTCATCCCGTGACGAACACCACTTACAATTTCAACTGTATCTGTTTCAATTTGCATACGTCTTCCGCGTCCATGACCTTTTTGTCTTCTTAATAATTCTTTATTAATATGTTCCGCCGTAAGTGTCAAACCTGCTGGTACACCTTCTAAAATAACTGTTAACTGCGGTCCATGTGATTCTCCAGCTGTAATGTATCTCATTTCTCTTGCCCCTTTACTATTTTTTTGTACAAAAAAGTCCCTACTGAGCGCTCAGTAGGGACGATGTTTATCGCGGTACCACCCTAGTTGTAGACTTCTTTCGTCTACCTCTCTTCTTCTTTAACGATCGTTCGACCGTCTTACCCTCCAAAAGTTGTCGGGAAAGATGCTCCAAGGCTGTAATTCATGCTTACCTTTGTACTGATTCACACCGACCATCAGCTCTCTTTAACAGTGAGATAAGCACTACTGTTTCCTCTTCAATGCATATATGATATGGAATTAAGATAATTTATTTTTGAAACCTTTTAACTCATCCATGAATCTATGGAATTCTGGAATGTCCATTTGTTGTGCAGAATCTGATAATGCAACTGCTGGATCTGGATGAACTTCAGCCATTACTGCATCTGCGCCAATTGCAAGTGCCGCTTTCGCTGTTGGTAATAATAAATCTCTGCGTCCAGTTGAATGTGTTACATCAACGATAACTGGTAAATGTGTTTCTTTCTTTAAAATTGGTACTGCAGAAATGTCTAATGTGTTACGTGTTGCTCTTTCGTATGTGCGGATACCGCGCTCACAAAGAATAATTTGATCGTTACCTTGCGCAATGATGTATTCCGCTGCGTTAATGAACTCATCAATTGTTGCTGCTAATCCACGTTTTAATAATACTGGTTTGTTAACTTTACCTACAGCTCGTAATAAATCGAAGTTTTGCATGTTACGTGCACCAACTTGAATTACATCAACGTAGTCTAATGCCATTTCAACATCGTTCGGATTTAAAATTTCACTAATAATTGCTAAGTCAAACTCGTCTGCTACTTGACGTAAAATTTGAAGTCCTTCTACTCCTAAACCTTGGAAATCATATGGAGAAGTTCTCGGTTTGAATGCACCACCGCGCATTAATTTTAAGCCTTGGTCTTTCATCGCTTGCCCTACTTGACGAACTTGTTCTAAACTTTCTACTGCACAAGGTCCCATGATGAACGTTTGTGTTCCGTTTCCAATCAATTCACCTTTTACATCAACAATTGTATTTTCTTGTTTCTTTTTACGTGATACTAGTAACGCTTTACGGTTATCATCTTCTTGTAACTCTAAGCTTGCTTTGAAAATCGTTTTGAAAATATGTTGAACTGTTGATGTTTCGAATGGTCCTTCGTTATGCTCTGCAATCATATCAAGTACTTCACGCTCACGTACTGGATCAAAGCGTTTCGTGCCTTGTACTTGCTTTTGCTCTCCAATTTTTTGAACAATTTCACCACGTTTGTTTAAAAGGTGTAATAGTTGTAAGTTAATTTCATCTACCTGTTTACGTAATTGATCTAATTCATGATTTGCCATTTGGAAATCCTCCTCTAATGTTTTAAAAGTATAGTAAGAGAATAAAAAATTCTCTATTTTCTGAACTGACTAATTATACAAATTTATAGTGGAATCGATACCTCTTCTTATTTTAAACTAATAATTCGTACAAAGACATGAACTACTAGTTAAAAACCCACTTTTTTGTACAAAAAAGCCCTACTGATTCAATCAGTAGGGACGATATTTATCGCGGTACCACCCTAGTTGTAGACTTCTTTCGTCTACCTCTCTTCATTGTTAACGATCATCTGACCGTCTTTCCCTTCATAAAGACAATACTATCTTTACTACGAAAAAGATGCTCCAGGACTGTAATTCGCTCTTGTTTATGTACTGGTTTGCACCAACCACCAGCTCTCTGTTACAGGGAAACAACAACTACTGCTTTTCCTTTCAATGCATGACTATTTAATTTTCAAGTTGAACCACTAAAATACAAAAAGTCCCTACTGAATAAATCAGTAGGGACGATATTTATCGCGGTACCACCCTAGTTGTAGACTAACTTTCCGTCTACCTCTCTTCACTGTTAACGATCAATTGACCGCTTTTTCCTCATAAAGACAAACTATCTTTATTACGAAAAAGATGCTCCAAGACTGTAATTCATGATTATCCCTGTACTGGTTCACACCAACCACCAGCTCTCTGTTACAGTAAGACTAACCACTACTGTGATCTCTTCATTGCACTTTGTTTATTCAAATGTTTTTGAAATTGAATAAGTATGATTCGTATTATAGAACGCTTTTCAAAACACTGTCAACAACTTTTTATATATTTTTTTAAATTCCACTTTCGTCCTATAATTCTTTTTGTAAATCACCCATTACAATTCCTATG
>NZ_JBEUTW010000096.1:0-24069 GCF_040492675.1 Bacillus sp. AP50 | reverse complement strand
TACGAATACTTGCTGCAACTGGTAACGTCATTAATGATGATACAAGAAGAACCCCCACTACACGCATTGATACTGCAATGACAAGAGCAACTAATATAATGAAAATAAAGTGAATCCATTTCGCTCTTAAACCAGTTGATACTGCGTATTCCTCATCAAATGATAATAGAAACAGCTCTTTATATAATAAAATAATTGTCGCAACAACAACAATTGCTACAATCCCAATAATAATTAAATCTGTACTTGTTACAGCACTGACACTACCAAATAAATAACTAAATAAGTCTGTGTTAAATCCATTTGCAAGTGAAATGAAAATAACTCCAACCCCCATCCCTGCCGAAAGGATAATTGGAATTGCTAATTCTTGATAGTGCTTATATACAGTTCGTAACTTTTCGATTAGTAGCGCTCCACCAATCGAGAAAATCATCCCCATATATAAGGGGTTTAAAAACCCACCTGTAAAAATGGTTTTTTCAAGTAATAAACTTGCTGCAATACCCGATAACGTCACGTGACTTAATGCATCCGCAATAAGAGATAAACGACGAATAACAACAAACACACCAATTAACGGTGCAACAAGTCCAATTAAAATACCTGCGTATAAAGAATTACGTAAAAAGTCATATTGTAAAAAATCTTGTATCATTATATCCTCCCGTGATGCTCATGTTCGTGTTCTAAACGATGAACATGATGTCCATATAAGACGGACATTTCTGCATCTTCTAACTCTCGGAACTTCTCTACATTCCCATGGAAATGTAGATGTTGGTTTAGGCATGCAACATGTGTTACTTTTTCAGTAACAGCTCCCATATCATGAGTAACAAGAATTAATGTGATCCCGAGCCTTTTGTTTAAATCCTCTAATATTTCGTAAAAACTTTCCACATTTTTCACATCGATTCCAACAGTAGGCTCGTCCAAAATAAGCAATTCAGGATCACTAACGAGCGCACGAGCAATAAATACACGCTGTTGCTGTCCACCAGAAAGCTCTCCAATGTTACGACCTTGAAACTCACTCATCCCTACATCAGCAATTGCTTTTTCTACCTTTTTCTTATCCTCTTTTGTGAAAAAGCGAAAAAGCCCTTTTTTCGAAACAAGTCCCATTGACACAACTTCAGAAACAGTTGCTGGAAAACCAGAATTGAAACTATTTGCCTTTTGGGATACATAACCAACTTTGTTCCATTCCTTAAACTTCTTACTATCAACGCCAAACACGCGAATACTTCCTTCTTTTGGCTTTAAAACACCTAATAAACACTTAAGTAAAGTTGATTTACCTGAACCATTCGGTCCCACTAAACCTAAAAAAGCTCCCTTCGGAACTTGCAAATTAATATTTTCTAACACATTCCGATCTTCGTATCGGAATGTTAAACCTTCAATTTCTAATATATTATTCATAGCATCTCACCTATTTTAATTCAGAATGATTCCGATTTATATCTATTTGAATTATAGTACAGCTTATTATAGTTGTAAACCAATCTGCCTAAAATATATCTATTTTTTCAAGAAACCTTACTATTATAACAAAAAGCAGAGAAAAATTCTCTGCTTTCGAAAAATATTCCTATAAACTTTTTAGTGAATAGCCGATTTAAACTTACCACCATTTGTCTCTTGCGTGCTCATAATCGTAACAAACGCATTTTCATCAATTTCATGCACAATTGATTTTAACTTCGTCACTTCTAGACGCGTTACAACTGCATAAATAACTTCTTTTTCTTTATCCGTGTAACCACCTTTCGCTACAAGCTTTGTAGTTCCACGGCCAAGACGATGCAAAATCGCGTTTGATACTTCCTCATATTGATCAGATACAATTAAAACCGCCTTCGTTTCATCTAGCCCTTGAATTACTGTATCGATCGTTTTAAATGCGATATAGTACGTCATAACAGAATACATCGCTTGTTCCACACCAAACACAAATGCTGCCCATGCAAAAATAAATAAGTTCACAAACATTACGAATTCACCAACAGAGAACGGTAATTTCTTCGTTAATAAAATCCCCATAATTTCAGTTCCATCTAGCGATCCACCATGACGAATTACAAGTCCTACACCAAGACCTAAAATAAGACCACCAAACACTGTCGCTAAAATAGGTTCTGTTGTAAATGGTGGTACCGCATGTAACGTTGACTCAATGAAAGCTAATGCTACAATACCAAATGTCGAAGATAACATAAATGTTTTTCCAATTTGCTTATAACCGGAATACATAAATGGGATATTGAGAACAACGACTAAAGTAGAAAAACTTAACCACCAAATGTTAGGAGTAAGATAATCTAATATAAGAGAAATACCAATAATTCCACCATCAATAATTTTATTTGGCATTAAAAATAGTTCAATTGCTACCGCCGCGCATGCTGCTCCAAAAATAATCATAACTAAACGATAAATGAGATGAATAACACTTTCTTTTCGATGTTGCTTTTGCTCCATAAGTCCTCCCTTTACTCTTTTTCTGTAGTTTTGTCCTTATATTATAACATACGCTTCTTTTCCTCATGAAAAAAGAAACTCCATACGAATATGTACAAGCTATATGCTCATATATTTCGATAGAAGAACGCGTGAAGGAGGATAATAAGATGAACCTCATTAAACAAATTGTTAATAAAAAATTAAATCATATTTCTACAAAAGAGTTATTAAAATATAGCAAAGAATATGAAGTTCCCATTACAGCCGCACAAGCTGATCAAATCGTTTTACTTATGAAGGGTAAAAATATTAATATTTACGATAACAACGAGCGACTAGAGCTCTTAAAACAAATCGCAAAAGTAACTTCCCCTGCCACTGCCCAACAAGTAAATACATTATTTCAGCAACTACTAAAATAAGGAGGGGATTTCCCCCTCCTTATTGCGCTTTAATTTTTTCAAGAAGCCCTTCATCAAAAGTGCCGTTTTTCAGCATTTCGATTTCCAATTTGTATGGTGGCTTCTTATCTTTTTTATCTTCCCCTACATACGGTGTTTCAAGAATTTTTGGTACATGCATTAACTGTGGATGATGTACAATGTGATGCAATGCTTTATACCCAATGTGACCAAATCCAATGTTTTCATGACGGTCTTTTCCTGCTCCGCGTACATTTTTACTATCATTAATATGAAGTACTTGTAAACGATCTATACCAACGATCTTATCAAATTCGTTTAATACGCCGTCAAAGTCATTTACAATATCATATCCTGCATCGTGCGTATGACACGTATCAAAGCATACAGATAGCTTTTCATTATATTTTACACCATCAATAATTTTTGCAATTTCTTCAAAGCTACGACCGCATTCTGTTCCTTTTCCTGCCATCGTCTCTAACGCAATGTTAACCGTCTGTTCTGGCGTTAATACTTCATTAAGCCCTTTAATAATTTGTTGAATACCAGCATCTGCTCCAGCACCAACGTGCGCTCCTGGGTGAAGAACAATTTGTTTCGCTACACCTAATGCCGATGTTCTTTCAATTTCCATGCGAAGAAAGTCTACGCCTAATTGGAATGTTTCTGGCTTCGTCGTATTCCCAACATTAATAATATACGGCGCATGGACGATAATTTCCTCAATTCCGTTCAGCTCCATATGTTTTCTTCCTGCTTCTATGTTCAATTCTTCAATTGGTTTTCTTCGTGTATTTTGCGGTGCACCTGTATAAATCATAAACGTTGTTGCACCGTATGAAACAGCCTCTTCACTTGCTGCTAATAACATTTTCTTACCACTCATGGAAACATGAGATCCAATCTTTAACATACAATCACCTCTTCAATATACAATAGATATAATGATAGCATAATTTGTAGAAATATGTAGTGAATTGTTTGTTCACAAAAGACGCACTACACAAATTTATATGACTATTTATACAAACTATACTTTTCATTTAAATTAGCTGGATTAAGTGGAACTTTAATCAATACTTTTCTATCCATATTGATTACACCTCCCACAAATAGCGGGATAAAAAAAAGATAAGGGAAACCCCTTATCTTTTTTTATTGCCATATTTTTTCTTCACTTTGTCACGTTCTGTTGCAAGTTTACGTTTATAGTTTGGTTTTACTTTTTTCGGTTTTTTAATAACTTTCGTCGCCATAACATCAAGTTCGTCATTTGGTTTTTTACGGCTCTTACGACGACGACGCTCACCTAAATCGGCCCACTCATCTCCGCGTAAATCTACATGCTTGAACTCAATATGACGTTGTTTTTCTAAACTATCTAATGCTTCTTCGTTTGCTGGATCATATATCGTCACTGCAATACCAGAATGCCCCGCACGTGCTGTTCTTCCAACGCGGTGAACGAAGAAATCTAAATCTGATGGTAGCTCATAGTTAATAACATGGCTAATCCCTTCAATATCAATACCACGTGCTGCTAAATCAGTCGCAACAATATATTGGAATTCAAGGTCACGAATTTGTTTCATCATTTTTTTACGATCACGTGGTGATAAATCCCCGTGAATTCGTCCAACTTTTAAGCCGCGTTCCATTAATCCATCAGCAACTTGGTCTGCCATCTTTTTCGTATTCGTGAAAACAACTGCTAAATACGGTTTAAATTGAAGTAGCATTTTATGCACTAAATCAATTTTATTACGATGTTTAGAAGGCACTAAATAGTGTTCAATGTTTCCAGCTGCAACTTGTTTTGGATTGATATGAATATGCTCTGGATTCTCCATATACTTCTTCAGAAACGGTTTTAGTTTTTGAGGAATTGTTGCAGAGAAAACTAACATTTGCAAGTTTTTAGGCATGCGTGCTGCAATTTTATCTACATCATGAATGAATCCCATATCAAGCATTAAGTCTGCTTCATCGACAATAATCGTATTTGCTTTATGAACAAATAATGCTTGCTCTTCTACTAAATCTTTAATACGTCCTGGTGTTCCAACTACGATATGAGGTTGTTTTTTCAACTTTTCAATTGAGCGTTGTTTATCAGTTCCACCAATTAAACAACGTGCTGTAATCATTTGGTCTTCCGCACAAAACTTTGTTAATTTCACGATTTCTTCGTAAATTTGTTGTGCTAACTCACGAGTAGGCGCTGTAATAACAAGTTGTACTTCTTCACGACTTGCATTAATTCTGTTTAATGTAGGAAGTAAGTATGCATGTGTTTTCCCAGAACCTGTTTGGGATTGTCCAATTACACTTACACCTTTTTTCACGACCGGGAAAATTTTCTGCTGAATTCCTGTCGGCTCTGTAAAGCGTAGTTCACGAACTGCATCTATTAAAAATGGTTTAAAATCATACTGTGTAAAAGTTTGTTGTGTCATAAGTTACACCTTCTTTCTAAAATTTCTACTGCGCGCACAAATCAGTCAAGTCTACATTATATCGAAATCTACAAGTAAAATCCATCTTTAGTTTAGGTTTTCACTTCAAAAACTAACCTTCTTCCCTTTTATTGCATATTGTATGTGTATATACCTAACTGAAGAAAGGAGGATTTCTCACATGTTTCCGAAATCCCCTACAAGGCAAATGTATCCGAATCCAGGGCAACAACCTTATACACCATATCCAATTCCACAACTACCACCAATGGCACAAAAAAAGAAAGGTTTTCTTGCTAAGCTTTTTAAAAAACACGATCCAACCGAGCCTTTTATGCAAATGGTTCCACCTTACCGACAAATGGAAGGGCAACCGATGATGCATCAGCAACCACCACCGCCGCCACAATATCAACAGCAATATCAGCAGCAATATCAGCAACAATATCAGCAGCAACATCCACAATATCAACCATACATGCAGCAACATCCTGAGCAAATGATACCGCCTCAAATGTATGAATCAAATGAAACGCGCGGCGGCGCAACTACAGCTGCCGCAACAGCAAGCAGTGGCATCGGCAGTTTCTTTTCGAACTTAATTTCGAATCCTACTAATATGATAAACAACATCGAAAAAGTATCCCAAGTCGTTCAATCTGTAGGTCCTGTCGTCGAACAGTATGGTCCTATTATGCGTAGTCTACCAAGCATTGTTAAAATCCTCACCTCTGGAAAAAGTACGGAAGAAAATCAAACGGAAAATGTAACAGAGCCAGTTGAGGTAGAAAGTCCGCCTCCTGCACCTCAAAAAAAGAAACGAAAACGAAAGAAAATAGTGATTGAACCTGTAATAGAAAAAGAGTTACCGAAAGAACCAGTTCAACAAACAGCAACAAAACCAAAACTATATGTGTAACAATCCTTTGTTTTCTATCCACTCCTCCTTTATAATGTAAAAGACTATGCACAAAAGTATCCCTTGTTTAGAAGGAGAGGATTACTCATATGAAAATTGTTAAAATTTCCCCTCGTGGTTATTGCTACGGTGTTGTCGATGCAATGGTAATTGCACGTAACGCTGCATTAGATAAATCATTGCCGAGACCCATTTATATTTTAGGTATGATTGTTCACAATAAACATGTTACAGACGCTTTTGAAGAAGATGGAATCATCACATTAGACGGTCCAAGTCGCTTAGAAATTTTAGATAAAATTGATTCTGGTACTGTTATTTTCACAGCACACGGTGTTTCTCCAGAAGTTAAACAACGCGCAAAAGAAAAAGGTTTAACAACAATCGATGCCACTTGCCCAGATGTTACCAAGACGCATGACCTTATCGAAGCTAAGAAAGCGGAAGGGTATCATGTCATTTATATCGGTAAAAAAAATCATCCAGAGCCAGAAGGCGCAGTTGGTATTGCACCTGACATCGTTCACCTTATCGAAAGAGCCGATGATTTAAAAACATTAGAAATCCCAACAGATAAAATTTTAGTAACAAATCAAACAACGATGAGTCAATGGGATGTTCAACATTTAATGGAGGACATTCAAAAAAAATTCCCAACAGCAGAATTCCATAAAGAAATTTGTTTAGCTACTCAAGTTCGCCAAGAAGCTGTCGCTAAACAAGCTGATGTTGCAGACTTAACAATTGTTGTTGGTGATCCGAAAAGTAACAATTCAAATCGCTTAGCACAAGTATCACAAGAAATCGCGGGTACAAAAGCATATCGAGTTGCTGATGTAAGCGAAATTCAATTAGAGTGGCTACAAGGTGTAGAAAACGTAGCTGTTACAGCAGGTGCTTCTACTCCAACGCCAATTACGAAAGAAGTTATCGCTTTCTTAGAGCAATATGACCCAATGAATCCCGCTACATGGGAAAGAGTTCGAAAAGTACCGTTACAAAAAATATTACCTCGCGTGAAAGTGAAAAAAGAACAATAATAAAAACCGTTGCTTACATGAGCAACGGTTTTTATTTTTCTTATACAAATATAAATGGATCTGTATGTAACTGCGAAGCATGAATGTGTACATTGAGTTTCTTTGCATCCACTTTTTCTTGTAATTGCTTTTGCACACCTTGTTTCATTACTTTTTCAACATTATGTCCTGGGTCAACTATATTTAAACCGAGCATCATCGCATCATGAGCAACATGATAGTACATGTCACCAGTTACATATACATCTGCTCCTTTAAATTTCGCTTGGTTTATATATTTATTACCATCTCCACCAAGTACAGCTACTTTACGCACTTTATCATCTAACTTACCGACAACTCTTGCGCCCTTCACGTCTAATGATTGTTTCACATGTTCTGCAAATTGGCCAAGCGTCATTTCTTCTTGTAAGTATCCTATTTTTCCTAGGCCTAACGTTTCACCTTTATTATCAAGCGGATACACATCGTACGCTACTTCTTCATAAGGGTGCGCCGTTACCATTGCTTTAATCACTTTCCGCTGTAAGGAAGCTGGAATAATCGTTTCGATTCGCACTTCTTCTACACGTTCTAACTGTCCAGTTTCCCCGATATAAGGATTTGTCCCCTCTTGAGGTACAAATGTGCCTGTACCCTCGCTACTAAACGTACAGTGGCTATAATTGCCGATATGACCAGCACCTGCGTCTCCTAATGCTTTCCTTACTTCTTCTGCATGAGTGACTGGCACAAACACAACAACTTTTTTCATTTCTTCTGCATATGTCGGTGCCAAAACTTCTGTATTTTGCAATCCTAACGCCTCAGCAAGTAAATCGTTTACCCCGCCCTTAGCAACATCCACATTTGTATGCGCTGCATAGATTGCAATATCATTTTTAATACACTTTTCAATAATTTTCCCATACACCTTATCTGTATGAATCGCTTTTAACGGGTTAAAAATTAAAGGATGATGAGCAATAATGACATTTGCCCCTAATTGAATTGCTTCATCCACAACTTCTTCCGTTACATCTAGCGCAATCAATACGTGCTGCACGGGTTTATTAAGCGCTCCAATCTGCAGACCAATCTTATCTCCTTCCATTGCCAAATGCTTCGGATACATACTTTCAAATAAAGAAATAATTTCATGGCCGTTTGGAATTTTACTCATGATAAAACCTCCCCTATCATTTTCATTTTCGCTTCTACTTCCCCACGCTTCGCTTTTGTTTCTTCAGAATCAGCCGCACGTTCTAACTGTTTTAAAATATTTTGGAAGTTTTTTAATTCTCCTTCCCATTTTTCAACGAAGGCTTCACTTTTTTCTGTCATTAAAAATGGTCCCATAAACAATTCAGCTTGTTTATTTTCAGAGTAAGGCGCTACAACATTTCCGCGCTCCCCTACTAAAATTTCGTAAATTTTCCCATCTTCTTTTACGATTTTTTCATGGATAAGCTCCCAACCATTCTCAATAAACCATTCACGAATATGATGCGCTGCAATATTAGGCTGTAAAATTAAACGTGTTACACCTTCTAATTTTTCTTTACCACTTTCTAAAATGTCACGAATTAACGCTCCGCCCATTCCGGCAACCGTAATTACATCTACTTCTCCTGGTGCGATAACAGCTAATCCATTCCCTTTACGCACATCTACTTTATCTTGTAAACCACTTTCAGCTACAGTTGCTTGCGCAGAGCGAAATGGTCCATCTACAACCTCTCCTGCAACTGCTTTTGTAGCAATATTATTTATAATTGTATAACACGGTAAATACGCATGATCCGATCCAATATCAGCAACTGTAGATCCTACTGGTATTTCACGTACAACTTCTTCTAATCGTTTTGAAAGCTTTACTTCATTCATGTATTTCCATTACTCCTTCTCTTGTCAGTCTGTCTCCATGATAATGAATTTATAGTAGTTGTTGCAAGCCCATAACAACAATTCACCGCTCTATCATTCATCGTATTTTAGAAAATATAGAAAAACAAGCCCTTTGCATAAGCAAAAGGCTTGTCATACGGAACTTTATTTTTTCTTCGATAACCAATCAGCTACTTTAGCGGCTTGATCAGCTGGAACTATATTGGCAGGCATATTGCCTTTTCCTTTCGAAAGAATTTCTTTAATTTCATCCTTTGAAAGTTTCCCACCAATTTTTTGTAAGTTAGGTCCAACTGCCCCTTGTAACTGATCACCATGGCAGCTCGTACAGCTTTGCTTCACAATATCTTCTGGTTTTGATGCCGTTTGTGCTGGCTTCCCGCCATTTTTTGCATCAGCTAACTCTTTAGATTTATTTAGCCCCTGAAATGAAAATACAAACATAACGATAATACCCAATGCTGCAATAAGAGCGAACGGAATCAGCGGATTACGTTTCATATCTCTTCTCCCCCCTCTATACCCCTAAATAGTTAGATGATTCAGTCATTTATATTGTACTTGAAAACGCTCTATCAGAAAAGAGCAAACTACTACTTGTTAAAAATATTCCATAAATTCAGTTTATTGTTTTTTATTGTCATATCGCTTATTATTTCGATAATTATTAACGTTTCTCATCATATTTTTCGCTTTTCTACATATATTTTTGTATATAATAAACAAAATTAATCGAAAAATCGAAAAATGAGCATTTGCAAATCAAAAGACAATTCTGTAAAATAAATTACAAGAAATTGTAATCGTTGCCCATAGCTAAATTTTAACAAAAATTAACAAAATAAAAAAGTTTACTTCACAAAAGTGAAGTAAACTTAAAAAATAACCTATTCTAAGAAATCCTTAAGACGCTTACTACGGCTTGGATGTCTTAATTTGCGAAGTGCTTTTGCTTCAATTTGACGAATACGCTCTCTCGTTACGCCGAATACTTTCCCAACTTCTTCAAGCGTACGAGTTCGTCCATCATCTAAACCGAAACGAAGACGTAGAACATTTTCTTCACGATCTGTTAGTGTATCTAACACATCTTCTAATTGTTCTTTTAGCAATTCATAGGCTGCATGGTCCGCAGGCGATGTTGCTTCTTGGTCTTCAATAAAGTCACCTAAATGGGAGTCATCTTCTTCACCAATTGGTGTTTCAAGAGAAACTGGCTCCTGTGCAATTTTTAAGATTTCACGTACTTTTTCTGGAGCAAGATCCATTTCCTCACCAATCTCTTCAGGAGATGGTTCGCGACCTAAATCTTGTAATAATTGACGTTGTACACGAATTAACTTATTAATCGTTTCAACCATATGAACTGGAATACGAATTGTTCGCGCTTGGTCTGCAATGGCACGTGTAATAGCTTGGCGAATCCACCAAGTTGCATACGTACTAAATTTGAAACCTTTACGATAATCGAACTTTTCAACAGCTTTAATTAGACCCATATTACCTTCTTGAATTAAGTCTAAGAAAAGCATACCACGGCCTACATAGCGCTTTGCAATACTTACTACAAGACGTAAGTTTGCTTCTGCAAGACGACGTTTCGCTTCTTCATCGCCTTCTTCAATACGCGTTGCAAGTCGAATTTCTTCTTCTGCAGATAGTAAGTCTACACGACCAATTTCTTTTAAATACATACGAACAGGATCGTTGATTTTAACCCCAGGTGGTACACTTAAATCATTGAGGTCAAACTCTTCTTCTGTTTTTGTAATTTGGCGATTATTAGGGCCTTCTTCGTTGTCATTATCACCAACTAAATCAATGCCTTGTTCACCTAAATATTCATAGTATTCATCCATTTGATCGGATTCAATTTCAAATCCATTCATGCGTTCTGCAATCTCTTCATATGTAAGAACGCCACGTTTTTTTCCGAGCTCAGTGAGTTGTTCTTTCACTTGCTCAAGGGTCATTTCAGTTTCAATTTGTTTAGAACGAGCTGGTTTGTCAGCCATCTGTTCCCCTCCTTACGCGAGATACAAACATTCATTATACTAAAACTTTATCAAAAAAGCTATTTTCTCGCTTTTTGATTTTGTAAATATGCTACATAATATTTAGCAGCCTCTACAGGATCTGTTTTTTCCATTTGTTTCACTTTAAAGATAATTTCCATCTTTTCAAGTTTTTCCTGATGCCGTCTAAGCGTCTCCAAATGGCCTTGCAACACTTCTTCTGTGTATTCTGGATTAATAAATTCATCCGTCGAAATATCAGTGATAATATTTTTCAACTTTTCATCAGAGAGCCAACTTAAAAATGTTCCAACTGAAGGTTCATTTCCCTTTTCATAATATGCGTATAGTTCATATAAAATCCCTTTATGTTCTTCTGTATGAAAATCTTCTATATGGGATTCCATACGAACAGCTACTTCTGCACTTTGCAACATATGGTAAATAATTTCTCTTTCCGCTCTTTCAAAACCTGTTAACTTCGGTTTTGTTTGAACGACTTGAGACGGTTTAGCAACCTGCTTTATTTGTTTTTGCTGTACCTTTTGTTCTTTGCGATATTGGTGCAATTGGTTCAAAAGTGTTTCCATTGAATACGAAAATTCTTGCGATAATGACTTCAAATATGACTCTGCCTGCATCGCATCTTGTAACAACGATAACTCTTTTAAAACACTCTTCACATATTCTTCTTTGCCAGACTCATCTTGCAAATTTTTCCCTAAACGCAAATAATTTATTTTAAAACCAACAAAACTCACACTTGATTTCACAAGATTTTCAAAAGCAGTAGTCCCATATTGTTGCACATATTCATCAGGATCAAGCTTATCTGGCAAGGATGTGACTTTCACTTGGCAACCAACTTTTAGCAATAATTGCCCTGCTTTCATCGTCGCTTCTCGCCCTGCTTTATCACCATCATAGCAAAGAACAACAGTTTCAACGTTACGTCGCAGAAGTTTTGCTTGTTCTTCAGTTAAAGCTGTTCCCATTGTCGCAACAGCTTCTTCCACACCACTTTTTACCGCAGCTAGTACATCGGCATATCCTTCGAAAAGAACCACTTGCCCACGCTTTCTAATAAACGGTCTTGCTTGGTGGAAGTTATACAACAATTTACTTTTGTGAAAAATCGGTGTTTCAGGGCTATTTAAATATTTCGGAGTGTCATCTCCTAACGCCCTTCCACTAAACGCTATCACCTTACCTTGTAACGTATAGATCGGGAACATAACTCTTCCACGGAAGCGATCATAATGACTACCATCCTTCTCACTTCTTATTAGAAGGCCAGCTTGTTCCATACTAGACAGCGATAAACCTCTTTTTTGTAAAATTTTCGTCGCTGCATCCCAAGTAGGTGATGCATAACCAATTTCAAACTTCTCAATCATCTCTTTCGTAATACCACGGTTTAATAAATATGAAAGTGCTTCATTTCCCTCTTCCGTATTTACTAATAAATGATGATAATACTTTTTCAATAATTCATGAGCTTGTTGCATGATGACAGTGTCATCAGATATGTCTTCTTGTTGTCCTTGCCCTGATGTATACTCTGCAACCGCAATTCCATTTCTTTCGCCTAGCTTTTGAACAGCCTCGGTAAAAGCCAGTCCTTCCATTTTCATTAGAAAGGAAAATACATTTCCACCTTCTCCACATCCGAAGCAATGAAAAATTTGCTTATCAGATGAAACAGAGAATGAAGGAGAATTCTCACCATGAAATGGACAAAGGCCGAAATAGTTACGCCCCTGTTTTCTAAGTTGAACGTATTCACCAATGACTTCTACAATATCGGATGATGTCCGAATCTGTTCAACAACTTCTTCGGGAATTCTGTTCCCCATAACTCCATCTCCGTGTCGTATTTTGTATTCGATATAAATTAAAAAATTCCTTTATAATTCGACAATATTTTTCTAAACTTGTTAGAAAGTGTTGCCGATTACATTGTATAAACGATTTTGAACCTTTCCTATAGGTCCTTTATCTGCATAAATCGCATATACATACTTGCTATATAAAATTGTATACATTTGCTCATCTGTTACAAATGTATCTCTTAGAAACAATACATATACACCTTTTTATAAGAAGAGTAGCAAGCCACATATACTGTTTGATCTTGAGATTTGTAACTTTTTCATGTTGATCCATATAACGATCAACTCCATTTTGTTCAGTATCTACAAAGATCCAATTGCCTTGCTATTTCCTTAAAGGATGAGCATATGATGCGACAAACAAAATTCCGACATGAAATTCCGCTCCAACTTGCACAATTTCAGCCTTCACGGGATATACATCTACACCAACTAATATGTTGTTGATGCTTTGCATATTTCTGTATTCTACATCCCTTCTGCGAATCCTTCCATAATGTGCGTTTTCTTGTATAGATTTTGTCGATTTAACGTAATTACATGTCTTTTTCGTAAATCCTATCCCTAGTTTATTCTGAAAAATTAAAGTCTAAACGTAAAATATAGGTTTTTATCACAATTTTTTATTATAATATATTTTCTTCAACTACGCTACATATCCCTTTATTTTTTCATCTTACATTTCAGGATGACAAACTCACACCTTGAATATACTAAAAGACAAAGGAGTATAAGTATAACCATTACACTACAATCTATTACAAAATCCATAGGTATCATATTTCACACGAGCGAAAAAAGCACATTCACCTTCGGTAAATGTGCTAAAACATTTTTTGGTTTTGCACTGCATTCACAATAATATTTGCTGTTTCTTCAATCGCTTTATTCGATACATCGATTACTTGGCAATTTATTTTACTAATTACTTCCTCAAAATGATTAATTTCTTCTTGAATACGATTAATATTTGCATATGTTGCTCCATCACTTAATCCAAGTGATTTTAATCGTTCTTTTCGAATATGATTTAACTTATCTGGCGTAATTTTCAAACCGAAACATTTTTCTTTTGCCACTTGATATAGTTCTTCAGGTGGGTCAACTTCTGGCACGAGTGGTACATTCGCAACTTTCAAGCGTTTGTTATGAGCTAAATATTGGGAAAGTGGTGTTTTTGATGTACGCGAAACACCAATCAACACGATATCCGCTTTTAAAATACCTCGTGCATCTCTGCCGTCATCATACTTCACAGCAAACTCAATCGCTTCAATCTTTTTAAAGTATTCTTCATCTAACCTACGGACAACGCCTGGCTCATATCTCGGCACTTGCCCCGTAATTTCTTCTATTTGATCAATAAGAGGGCCGATAATATCGTATGCCTCTACCCCTTCTTTTGCAGCCTCTGTTACTAAATATTTGCGCATATCAGGCTTAACTAACGTAAAACATATAAGTGCTTGATTACTCTTAGCAATCGAAATCACTTCTTTTAGTGTCCCTGTATCTTCTACATATGGTACACGTCTAATATCAGGAGCAAACGGGAATTGCCCCATTGCTGCTCGAACAACCAAATCAGCCGTTTCCCCTACAGAGTCAGATACGACATATACGATTTTATTATCCATTACATTACCTCACTTTAAACAAATTACACTTATTCGTTATTTACTAAATTTACAAACGCACGTGTAATATTTGTTTTTGTAATTCGCCCAATCACTTCTAAACCTTGTTTCGTATCTTTTACAACTGGCATTGCATCAATCTGTCTTTCTATTAATTCCATCGCAATATCATATAAAGAATCCTCTCTACGACACATCGCAATGTTTGGCATCCTTGTCATGATAATATTAACCGGAAGAGAGGTTAAATCCTGCTTTCCTAAGCTCGCTCTTAATAAATCTTTACGAGACACAACACCAACTAATAGAGTCATCTGATCTACAACGAACAATGTACCAACGTCCTCTAAAAACATCGTACAAATTGCATCGTATACGGAAACATTTTTATCAATTACAACCGGTCTAGATTGATAATCTTGTACTTTAATTTTCTTAACAGCTTCAGATAATAGCTGCCCCCCAGTTTTACCCGTATAAAAATAACCTACGCGTGGACGTGCTTCTAAATAACCAGCCATCGTTAAAATTGCTAAGTCTGGTCTTAGCGTCGCACGTGTTAGACCCAATTGCGCTGCAATTGATTCCCCTGTAATAGGACCGTGATCTTTTACAATCTGAATGATATGTTCTTGCCGTTTATTCAGCTCTATGATAATCACCACCTTTAATGCACAACGAAAAAAGTTATACTATCTCTTAAATATTATATACTAAATATGCTATTCGAAAAAGAAAGTATGTAAAAAGGACCGTATACGGCCCAAAATTATATTTGAAACTTATCAAGTTGTTCTAAAAAACGTCTTGATTTCAAATAAATTCCGCAATATTCATCATAATATGTATTCAATACTAAACGCATTTGTTTTTTTGTGCTATCCTTTACCGATACATTTCCGAGCCTATGTAAATCGAAATGGAAGAAAAGACGTAATAATTTATGAACAGCTTCTCCTACCGGTATACGATACGGGTCTTGCTCTGCATGACGTGAGCACAGAAAACCGCCTTCCCTAACGGAGAAGGCGACAAAGTCTGTTTCTTGATGACAAATCGCACATGTATCAAAGTACGGGCGCATCCCTAATACCGGAAGCATTTTCGTTTGATAAATTAATGATAATACTTCTGGATCAACACCCTCACACATATAATGCAACGTTTGATATAACATTTCAAATAAATACGGATTATGTTTTTTATCTTCTGTTGCTTTATCAGTTAATTCAACAATAAATGATGCATAAGCAGTTAAAAATATATCCTCGCGAATTTCTTTCATAGTTGAAATAATCTCGCCTTGTTGCAATGTTCCAAGCCCAGATCCCATTTGAATAAGAAACTGGCCATGTGTCATTAATTGCGACACAGATGCTAATCGGCTTTTCGGTTTTTTTGCCCCTCTTGCCATTGCACTTACCTTACCAAGTTCTCTTGAGAATATTGTAACAATCTTGTTCGTTTCTCCGTAATCTGTCGTACGGATAACGATGCCCTCAACTTTTTGAAACATGTTCGTCACCATCCAAGGTTTGAACAAAACGGGTCAAGAAATTGGAGAGTCTAGATGCGCTAGCTCCTCTTCATGTTGATCCATCTCATCGTTTACGTCTTTTTCCATTTCTTTCAAAAGCAAGTACGTTTCAATGCTTCCTGTTTTGGAGAAAAACTTCCAGGTAAAATCTAGCATAAGAATCCACCTTTCTCAATAAGCGTAGCCTATAAACCAATTTCCTTTGTTGTTATTAAATTGACCCATTTTGTCCATTTTCATGTGAGAAAAATTTTTCCTAATTTATCAAAGTTCATAAAAACCAATAATCAGTGGATGAACCAACCATCCACTGATTACAGCTTGACTCTATTTTAGTACTCATCCTCGCGGAAACCTAGGTCACGAAGCTGAGACATTTTATTACGCCAATCTTTTTGCACTTTTACCCATACTTCTAAAAATACTTTAGAACCAAGTAGCGCTTCAATATCAAAACGAGCTCGCTTACCAACTTCTTTTAACATTTTCCCTTGTTTTCCGATGATGATTCCTTTTTGTGATGCACGTTCAACAACAATCGTTGCATTTATATAAACTGCCCCGCCCTCACGCTTTTGAATCGCATCGATAACAACAGCCACAGAATGCGGCACTTCTTCACGTGTTAAATGTAGTACTTTCTCACGAATAAGCTCTGCAATAATAAATCTCTCCGGATGATCCGTTACTTGATTATCTGGATAGTATTGTGGTCCTTCTGGTAAATACTTTTTAATTGTTCCAATTAAAGCGTCCACATTATTACCGTCTAACGCAGAAATTGGTACAATCTCTGCAAACTCATGTAGTTTACGATATTGATCAATTAACTCTAGTAATTGCTCTGGATGAAGTTGGTCAATTTTATTAATTACTAAAAATACTGGTTGTTTCGTTTCTTTTAACTTCTCGATGATGAATTCTTCACCACGACCAAAGCCTTCGACAGCATTAACCATAAACAGAACGATATCAACTTCTTTTAATGTCGTTTGCGCCATCTTCACCATGAAGTCGCCTAGTTTATGTTTAGGTTTATGTATTCCTGGTGTATCAATGAAAATAACTTGTGCATCATTTTCTGTATATACACCTTGAATTTTATTACGAGTCGTTTGTGGCTTATCACTCATAATAGCAATTTTCTGGCCGATAATACGATTTAAAAATGTAGATTTCCCAACATTCGGTCTGCCAATAATAGAGACAAAACCTGATTTATAACCTTTTCTATTCATGTAAATCCTCCGCTAAAAATGCTCCTGGTAACAATTCTCCGACTGTCGTCTCTTGAACGTCACCATGTAAATTTGTTAAGTATACTTTCGTATCCTGTTTACATAATTCTACCATAACTTGTCGACATGCTCCACAAGGAGGTACTGGGCGCTTTGTATCTGCTACAACCGCAATGGCTACAAATTCTTTATCTCCTTCAGAAACCGCCTTAAATAAAGCTGTTCTTTCAGCACAATTACATAAGCCATATGATGCATTCTCAACATTACATCCACGATATACTTTTCCATCGCGCGTTAATAGTGCTGCACCTACTTGAAATTTAGAATATGGTACGTACGCTTGTTTACGCGCTTCGATTGCTTCTAGAATTAATTGTTTACTATTCATATTCCCGCATCCTTCCTGTTCACAGCTATGAAGAGGTACACTCTCTCATTAAAGCCCCTTACGGCACTTCCAAAGCTTAATAAAAGCTTCGGAATGCAACTATACCATATACGGTAAAAAGATAATAGCACCAATTATAACAGCTATAATTGCAAACAATAAAACCGCTCCTGCGGCAACATCCTTTGCAATTTTTGCAAATGGATGAATATCGGCAGTCGCTAAATCTACTGTTTTTTCCACAGCCGTATTTACCATTTCTAAACTCATTACACTCCCTATTACAATAAGTAATATCATCCACTCTGTTCTCGTAATATGGAAATAAAAGCCGCAGCATATAACAATGACTGCGGCTAAATAATGGATTTTCATATTTCGCTCATGACGAAAACAAAAGAATATACCAGCTATAGCATATCCAAAACTATCTATAAGTTTTCCTTTTTTCATCGTCCTAATCCAAAAGCTTCTAAAATTTCTTTTTGTCTTCCGAACATTTCTTTTTCATCTTCTTCTGTCATGTGATCATAACCAAGTAAATGTAAAAAGCCATGTAACGCCAAAAATCCAAGTTCACGATCGAAAGAATGTCCGTACTCTTCAGCTTGCTCTTTCGCCCTTGGAATAGAGATAATAAGATCACCTAACATGCGCGGCATCTCTGCACCAACAATCTCCATTTCTCCTTCTCCCATTTCTTCCATCGCAAAGGATATTACATCTGTAGGTTGATCTTTATCTCGGTAATCACGATTAATTTCTCTAATGCGCTCATTATCTACAAATGTCACCGATACCTCCGCACCATCCTCGATATTTTCCATTTGAGCTGCTTTTTCTAACACTTCACGAATTAAACTCATATACGCTTCTTTTACTTCTTCTGTTTCATCAATAAAATCAATTAACAAACTCATTCTTTCTCCTTTTCTTCCGGAAGTTCCGGATATGTAATACGCGAATGGAAAATACCATTTAACGTTTCACACAACGTTTTTCCAACGATTTGTAGTTCCTTAAACGTCAAATCACATTCACTAAATTGACCGTCTTGTAGTCGATCTTTAATAATACTTTGCACCAAATTATTAATTTGTTCTGGCGTTGGGTGATTCATAGAACGTACCGCAGCTTCTACACTATCAGCAATACCAACAATTGCCGATTCTTTCGAAGTTGCTTTTGAACCTGGATAACGGAACATCTCTTCTGTATATTTTTCTTTATCTTCTTTAATAGCTTTATAATAAAAATATTTCAGTAACGTTGTACCGTGATGTTGCCCAGCGATATCAATAATTTCTTGTGGAATATGATATTCTTCGAGCATTCTTACTCCATCCGTTACGTGAGCAATTATAATATCTTTACTTGTTACAGGATCTAATTTATCATGCGGGTTTTCAATTCCCATTTGGTTTTCAATAAAAAATTGCGGTTGTACTGTTTTTCCTACATCATGATAATATGCCCCTACACGCGCTAATACACCATTTGCCCCGACTGCTTCACAAGCGGCCTCAGAAAGATTCGCTACCATTACACTATGATGATATGTCCCTGGCGCTTCTAACAAAATTCTGCGTAAAAGCGGATGATTTGGACTTGATAGTTCCATAAGCTTCATGCTTGATACGATTCCAAGTCCACTTTCTAAATATGGTAAAATCCCCATAGCCAAAACGGATGATATAATCCCTGAAAGTGAAGCCATTAATAATTGCGTACCAATTTCAAGAGGCGAAAAATTCCCATTACGTAATAATAAGAGCGCCGCCAATACGACTACATTTAATACAGAAACGAGTATACCAGCTTGTAAAATCATTGTACGACGATTTTTTTCTCGCAAGAAAATACTAACCGATAATGAACTTAACAATACGTAAATCCCTACACTATAATTTAATGTACTCGTTACTCCTTCATTAAACATAATACTTCCGCATACAGAAAAAATCATACTCGTTAAAAAGACAAATCGATCACCAATCATTAGTTTTACAAGTATTGTTCCCATCGCAACTGGGACAACATATGCAATCCCCGCGTATTCAAGTTTTTGAAACAAACTAATGATTTTCATTAAGACGATTGTGATAGACAAAATTGTAATATACGCTAAAACATACGGTCTATCTTCTCTTTTTCTCTTTAAAAATAATTCAAATTGTTTATGCATAAAGTATAGTAACACACCAATGAGTACCGCTAATCCAACATAAGGTTGAAAGCCGTTCCCTTTTTCTAACAAACCAACTAATTTCAACTGATTATACACATCACTTGAAATTGTTTCACCTTCTCTAACAAGAACTTGTCCTTGAAGAATATAAACAGGTGGAACTAAATCTTCCTCTGCTTTTCTCTTCTCTTTCGTTAAGATCGGGTCATAAAAATAGTTTGCTGAAATTGCATATCTTCCTAGCGCCTTAATTGACTCTTTTAAACCATTATCAACATTAACACTATTCATCTCACTTACATATCGTTCTTTCGCATCTTTCAATTCGTCCATTTTAATATGCTCAGTCATGATACTATTAATCGCTGTGACCGCAGCATCTTTCGCTAATACTAATTGGCTCGAATCTGCATTAATCAAACTTAGTAAGTTTGAATCAGATAATTCTTTCGTTAAGTCAGCGGGTAGTTTCTTTTTTAACTTCTCCACTTTCTCAGCATCAGTCATCTTTTTTTGATCATCCGGTCCAACAGCTTTAATCTCTTGCACCACTTCATCCACTTTAGCAAAGACGTCATTCACAATATCAACTTTGTTTTGTTTATACTCACTTTTATATGTATATTGATCTTCAACTTTTGTAGCGGCTTCTTTTTTCTTTTTATCCGTTGTAACTTTATCTTCAATTTTTATAGGAGAATGGATTGTCTTTTTCGCAATAGAATACATATTAACATCTAATTGCTCTGGTTTTACATTATTCATAAGCGCAAAAAACAGCACTGCTCCTAATACAACGTAAGAAATCCAACTTAGTTTTTTCGAATGTTGTAAATTACGAAACCACTTAGAAATTTCTTGAGATCTTGACATGATTTCAATACCTTCTCCTCTCCAGAAATAAAGTGAAACTATTTATAGCTTTCATTTCTTCTACCAAACGATACTTTGAGGCAACATTTTATACACTAGTACCTATAGTTTATTTTCCTTATCTTTCATGATAGTAAAAAATATGACGTTCGCCAACCTTATCATACAAAAAGAAATGATCCTGACAAATAGGATCATTCCATTTTATCATATGCCTCAATAATACGTTGCACCAATGGATGTCTCACAACGTCCGTTTGTTCTAATGTAATAAATGACAGACCTGATACACCAGATAAAATATTAGCAGCTATAGATAGCCCTGATTTTACCCCTTTTGGCAAGTCTACTTGTGAAGGGTCCCCTGTAATAACCATTTTAGAACTAAAACCTAATCTTGTTAAAAACATTTTTATTTGAGCACCCGTTGTATTTTGAGCCTCATCTAAAATAACAAATGAATCATCAAGCGTACGCCCCCTCATATAAGCAAGCGGCGCGATTTCAATTACTCCTCGCTCCATCATACGCTGCGTATATTCTTGTCCAAGAATATCATGTAAGGCATCATATAATGGGCGTAAGTATGGATCTACCTTCTCTTTCAAATCCCCTGGTAAAAAACCTAAATTTTCTCCAGCTTCTACAGCAGGTCTTGTTAAAATAATTTTCTTTACATACCCTTGTTTTAAAGCCCTCACAGCCATTACTACAGCTAAGTATGTTTTTCCAGTTCCTGCAGGCCCTATCCCAAAGACAATATCATTCTTCTTCATCGCATGAATATATCGTCTTTGCCCCATTGTTTTTACACGAATGGATTTACCTTTTGCAGTCTTGAAAATTTCTTCTTCATATAACTCTTCAAATTGAGCAATTTTCCCTTGTTGTGCAAGCTGAATTGCATACGCAACATCTCTCTCTGAAATTGATATACTTTTACGAATTACAACAAGTAATTGCTGTAAGATTTTTTCTACGAGTGTCACCGTTTCAACTGCCCCAGATACATGAACAGTTTCTCCTCTAGTTACGATCGATACATTCAGTTCTCGTTCAATTACTTTTAAATGTGCATCATTGACTCCAAAAAGAGCGATTGCTTCGTTAGTATTTTCCAATTGTTGGTTCATTTCTACTAATTGTTCTGCCATTACTCAGTCTCCTTGAATATCGGATTCGGATATTGGTTGTGGCTCTGCAATATTTTCAACCACAGTATAATGCAATGTGACCTTTAGTTGACCCGCCTCAACCTCTTTACTCAAAATCTTATCACTTACAATCATAGCATGTTCATCCAATTTTTTCTTTAGTTCTTTTTCGGCCATCTCTTTCGCTACTTTCAGCGCTTGCTTTTCTGTATATTCTCGATTCGCTTCTTCCTCTTCTCTCACAACATCTTTTTCATATGCAATCGGCAGTGTAAAACCAAATAATTTCACATCATGCTTTACACTTTCAGTACGAGAGCGTTTATACTTATCATGCTGAAATCCCCATATTTTTATTTTCGTATCCCCAAATTTAAGAAAATGTTCATTGTATACATTACCAGTATACACTTGGAATTGCGTCTTTAACGGGACATCCACCTTAGATGTATACCACGTTTCTCCATACACAATACCTTTCGCTGAAACAATCGTCGGACTTTCCTCATTACCATATATTCCTGATACGAGAATCTGCCCTTTTTCTACATGATCATTTTTCAGTACAACCGGCTTTCCAACTTCTACGAACGTCTTTGTAATAATCGCTTCTTTTTTTGCTACTAAATTTTGCGGCCTTTGTTCCTTTTCTTTCTTCGGTTCGTTTTTTTCAACAATTTTAAAATGATACGTCGTTCCTCTTACTTCTAGTCCCGCCCAAGTAATGGCATTAATATTATCTGTCAAATGGCGTTGTACATCTTCTACATTCGGCATTTGAAATTGTAGTTTCCCTTTTTTAATACCCATTTTATCCAATTCTTTCATCAATATATATTCCGTTTCAGGTTTTGCTCCTGTAATTTCAATTTTCCAAACCATATTTGACATTGCAATCACACCAAAAAAGAAAATTAAAAAACCAATTAAAAATCCACTATTTTTAATTAAACGCTTATTCCAAAAAGGAAAACCATAACGTCCAATAAAATATAATTTACATTCATTTTTTCTATAAATTGGTTTTATTTTTTTCACATCGCGTAACAACATACAAAAAACTAACGTTTCATCAGCTATCTTTTTAACATCCCAAACTAATAAATTCCTCCGTACACATTCATTAACAAACCGTTCCGCTCCTCTACCTTCAATTCGCACTTTTACATATCCAAGCCACTTTATAAACCATTTATTTTTCATTTACCACCTTCACTACCTTTCTAAAAGTAGATATACTACTTTTTATTTGAAACATTAAAATAGCTCGTACTAAAATGAAACCGAGTAAAACTGTAATCAGTCTCTATCAACGGAACTTTTACAGGATAAAGAAGAAAAACTTCACAAATGGAAGTTTCACTTCAATCACCTTTTTTTTCATTTTCTAAAAATGTTACTTGCTCAATTATCCCTTCGAGCAAAAGCTCTTCTGGAAGAATCGTTTTAATAACAAAGGATTGTCCTTTAATTAATAATTGACCGTGTTTTAAAAGCAATCGCACTTCTTTATCTGAAAACACTAATAACCCCCGATGATTTTCTATATAAATATGTATTTGCCCAACAAGAGTAATCCGAGGTAGATCCATTAATACATCCACTGGTAGGTCTACTTGTTTTGTCAACCAATTTTTCATTTGTTCTAATTTCTTCATCTCGAAAGACCCCCTCTCATCCCATATATATGTATTTCTTCACAAGTGCCTATCGTGTTATAACGACTTCACTAACATAACTATATTCTGTAAGAGTTCATATCATGTTAATTAAAACAGTCGCTATATGAAATCATATTTGTCAGGACAATGATGGATCAGAGGATGTTACCTTTAATAATAGAAGTATTAATACAAGAATATGCGCCCCTACAGAATATCAGTACAAGTTACATTAAGAAATTGAGCCTAGCGAGAAGTTAGAAACTTGAAAAAAACTGTTACAATTC
>NZ_JBEUTW010000095.1:0-28317 GCF_040492675.1 Bacillus sp. AP50 | reverse complement strand
AAATATGTAAAAACACCACGAAATATGCGTTTTTCATGCAAAAAAACAAGAGAATTATCTTTTTTGAGTGCAATTCTCTTGTTTTATGTAATGAGTATGAAAAATAAGTACAAGGAATAATCAGTGGGAAATTCCCACTGATTACATGTAAGTTTTTTGTTGTGTATGAATTAGAAACTATTATTTTGAAGGTGAACCTTTAATATATTTCCACAAGTCATGGAAGACATTAGCTTTGTGTAATGTATTAAGTAGTACTAAGGTGACTGGGCCGATGATTAATCCTAAAAAGCCAAAAAGTTTAAAGCCGACAAATAGAGCGACGAGTGTTGCTAATGGATCGAGACCGATGTTAGATGAAAGTACTTTCGGCTCCATAATTTGTCTTTGGACAATCACGACGATGTATAAAATGAGAAGACCAATGGCGAATGCGGTATCGCCAGTGAAAAATACGTATATAACCCATGGAACGAAGACTGCGCCTGTTCCTAAGTATGGTAGTAAATCTACAACTCCTGTAATAATCGCAATAGTAATGGCGTATGGTACGCGTAATATTAAAAGCCCGATTAGTACAATGACGGTTGTCATAGATACGAGTGTAAGTTGTGCTTTCACAAAACCAAACAAAGCTTTTCTTAAGTCGACAAAAATAGTTTTTCCATAGCCATGTACACGATTCGGTAGCAATTTTCTTGCTTTCTGAGCAAGACGGTGCCAATCGTAACTAATGAAGAAAGTGGCTAATAAAATGAATACAAGAACAGTTAAAGTTGTTGGCAGTGCACTAATGAAATTCGTTAACCCGCTTATAATGGCGGTTAAAAGTTCTTTCATTTGTGTTGTTGCTTCTGTTCCTAAGTTTTGAATGTTTTGTGTAATTGTATAGCGCTGTGGTTCTCCAAGATGATTAAATTTAGAGATTAAATCATCGTAGAGAGGCATAATATGATTAAGTGCAAATTGCTGAGCGAATGTAACGATATCTGGAAACTTTACTGTAACAAGTTGTAGTAAGTATGTTGTGGCAGATATTGCTTCAGTCACAAGATATGTAACAAGTCCAACGATAGCTCCAAATACGAGAATTAAGCTAACGAGTACTGCTAGTGCGCGAGGAAATTGTAGTTTTTGATTAAGGAAATTGACGACAGGATTAATCAAATAAGCAAATGCAAAAGCGATAATAAAAGGATAGATAAGCCCTGACATGTATAGTAATACATAGAACCCAGCTACCGTTGCTACAATGACAAATATGAGTCTCAATATCATATATAGTAAGTTTCGGTTCAAAGATGTATACCTCCCATTCCAATTTGGATTATCCTAATTCGTTCAACTTATAACGAGTGTGCTCCACTGATTAAAGTTTCACTTTATGTTATAGTGGAATGATGGATTTTTCCTGCTTTTTCAGTATGTGAGTGACTGTGAAAGCTTGGTGTTGATGCTTCTACTATATGGTAAAAACTTCATTTTCTCTTCTTTTTATTTTACCTGTTTCTAATTAGAAAAGAAAGAAGAGACGCCCGTTTTTTAAAATGTATACATGCTTAAATTTTGATGGTGAAAGTCTCAGTTTGTCATTTTAAAATACATAAAAAATGAAGTGATTCATGTTGAATAGGCATCGATATAGCATGTATAACGATAGGTTTAAAGGTATTTTTGTTTGGAAATGAGTTCATTATTTTCAGAAAGGAAGTGCAAACATGATTAGTCAGTCAACGTTATTTTTATTCATACTACTTATTATAGGACTTATTGCTAAAAACCAATCGCTTACTGTAGCTATTGGTGTGTTATTTTTATTGAAGTTTACGTTTTTAGGAGATAAGGTCTTTCCTTATTTACAAACGAAAGGAATTAACCTAGGTGTAACGGTCATTACAATAGCGGTGCTCGTACCGATTGCGACAGGGGAAATAGGTTTTAAACAACTTGGAGAAGCGGCGAAATCTTATTATGCGTGGATTGCTTTAGCTTCAGGTGTAGCGGTCGCTTTGTTAGCGAAAGGCGGCGTACAATTGTTGACGACGGATCCTCACATTACAACTGCGCTTGTTTTTGGGACAATTATAGCGGTTGCGCTATTTAATGGGGTTGCTGTTGGTCCGTTAATTGGGGCTGGAATTGCCTATGCGGTTATGAGTATTATACAGATGTTTAAATAAGGAATTTTATAGTAATATAAAATTTTTGAATTCTTTCTGTTCACAAAAGTCAGATAATTGTTTATAATAGGATTAGAAACTTTGAAAAGTTACATAACAGCAGAGACTTTACACCAGATAAAATAAAAACAACATAAAACAATTTTATAATGATATTGTTTTATGTTGTTTTTATCATAAAACTCTTCGGAATGTATTTTCCTCACTAACTTGTTGTTTTGAGCGTGAGGATTCGGGGAGACATTCACGCTCATGCTTTCCATGTAAACAATGGACAATAAGAGGGGAACATCGCAACAAATTTGCATGATCGTGCATTTTGCTTGCCTAAAGAGTGAACGGGCGTTCATAATTCATAAGGGGAGCAAATAGATATAAGGAGCAAGGTTGGGAGAATTTTCAGGAAAAGGAGAGAATGTCATGACTGTTATTCGAGGTTTAGAAGGGGTAGTAGCAACAACATCATCTGTGAGCTCTATTATTGATGATACATTAACTTATGTTGGGTATAATATTGATGATTTAGCTGAGAATGCTACGTTTGAAGAAGTAGTGTACTTATTATGGCACCGCAAGCTTCCTAATGAAAAAGAACTAGCGGAATTTAATGAAATTGTATCTGAATACTATAAAGTTCCAGGTGAGATTTTAACATATTTGAAACAAGTAGATTTAAAAATTGCACATCCGATGTCTGTTTTACGAACTGCAATTTCCATGCTATCATTATACGATGAGAGCGCTGAAATTATGGATGAAAAGTCCAATTATTTGAAAGCGGTTAAATTACAGGCGCAAGTCGGAACTTTAGTTGCTGCTTACGCGAGAATCCGTAAAGGTTTAGATATTGTTGAGCCAAGAAAGGATTTATCATTAGCTGCAAACTTCTTGTACATGTTAAATGATCGCGAGCCAAATGAAGTTGAAATTGAAGCTTTTGATAAGGCGCTTGTACTTCATGCAGATCATGAGTTAAACGCTTCTACATTTACTGCACGTGTTTGCGTAGCTACACTTTCAGATGTATATTCTGGTATTACAGCAGCAATCGGTGCATTAAAAGGTCCTCTTCACGGTGGGGCAAATGAAAATGTAATGAAGATGTTAACTGAGATTGGTGAAGAAGAAAATGTAGAGTCATATATTCATAATGCTCTTCAAAATAAAGTGAAAATCATGGGCTTTGGCCACCGTGTGTATGAGCAGGGTGATCCACGTGCAAAACACTTACGTGAAATGTCTAAGAGATTATGCGTGCTTTTAGGAGAAGAGAAATGGTATAATATGTCTATCAAAATTGAAGACATTGTAACAAAAGAAAAAGGTCTTCCACCAAATGTTGATTTCTATTCAGCTTCTGTATACCATTGTTTAGGAATTGACCATGACTTATTTACACCTATTTTTGCAATTAGCCGTATGTCAGGCTGGTTAGCTCATATTCTAGAACAATATGAAAACAACCGTTTAATTCGTCCGCGTGCTGATTATAATGGACCAACGCATCAAGTGTATGTTCCAATTGCACAACGATAAGCGAATAACACTATTTTGATAGTGAAAATACGCTTTCAAAAGTCTGATTTTTTCGGAAAGATGTAATGATTAGAATATTTTAATTTGACTAACGGTTTGAACTGAGGGGTTATTCCCTCAGTTTCATACATATGAAATTTCAAACATGGGGGTTATCACATTGACGACAGGTGAAAAAATTACTGTAACTAATGGTGTTATGAATGTACCAAACAATCCGATTATTCCATTTATCGAGGGAGATGGAATTGGTCCTGATATTTGGGCAGCTGCATCTCGCGTACTAGAAGCAGCAGTTGAAAAAGCTTATGATGGTGAGAAGAAAATCGTTTGGAAAGAAGTGCTTGCAGGGGAAAAAGCATTCAACCAAACAGGCGAGTGGTTACCAGAAGAAACTTTAAACTTAATTCGTGAATATTTAATCGCGATTAAAGGTCCACTTACAACTCCAGTTGGCGGTGGTATTCGTTCTTTAAACGTAGCACTTCGTCAAGAATTAGATTTATATGTATGTCTACGTCCAGTTCGTTATTTTGAAGGTGTTCCTTCACCTGTAAAACGTCCGGAAGATACTGATATGGTTATTTTCCGTGAAAATACAGAAGACATTTATGCTGGAATTGAATATGCACAAGGATCTCCAGAAGCAGAAAAAGTTCTTGCTTTCTTAAAAGAAGCAATGGGTGTTAATAAAATCCGCTTCCCAGAAACATCTGGTATTGGTATTAAGCCGATTTCAGAAGAAGGGACAAAGCGTCTTGTTCGTGCTGCAATTCAATATGCAATTAACGAAAAACGCTCTTCTGTTACATTAGTTCATAAAGGAAACATTATGAAATTTACAGAAGGTGCATTCAAAAACTGGGGTTACGAAGTAGCGGAACAAGAATTCGGCGACAAAGTATTTACTTGGGCTGAATACGATCGTATCGTTGAAAAAGATGGTAAAGATGCAGCGAATAAAGCGATGGCAGACGCTGAAGTGGCTGGAAAAATCATCGTAAAAGATTCTATTGCAGACATCTTCTTACAACAAATTTTAACTCGTCCACGTGAGTTCGATGTTGTTGCAACAATGAACTTAAATGGTGACTATATCTCTGATGCACTTGCTGCACAAGTAGGTGGAATTGGTATTGCACCTGGTGCAAACATTAACTATGTGACTGGACATGCTATCTTTGAAGCTACACACGGTACAGCTCCAAAATATGCAGGTTTAGATAAAGTAAACCCATCTTCTGTTCTTCTTTCAGGTGTATTATTATTAGAACACTTAGGATGGAACGAAGCTGCGAAATTAGTAACTGCTTCTGTTGAGAAAACAATTGCTTCAAAAGTAGTAACTTATGATTTCGCACGCTTAATGGAAGGTGCAACAGAAGTGAAATGTTCTGAGTTCGCTAATGAACTTATTAAAAACATGGATGTAGCGATAATCAAAAACGCATAATTAAAGCGGGGGGGTAAATTATGACAATCAAACGCAAGAAGGTTTCAGTCATCGGTGCAGGATTTACAGGAGCAACAACGGCATTCTTATTAGCACAAAAAGAACTGGCAGATGTTGTATTAGTGGACATTCCACAACTGGAAAATCCAACAAAAGGGAAAGCGTTAGATATGTTAGAAGCGAGCCCAGTACAAGGTTTTGATGCTAACATTATTGGAACATCTGATTACGCAGATACTGCTGATTCTGACGTTGTCGTTATTACAGCAGGTATTGCACGTAAGCCTGGTATGAGCCGTGATGACTTAGTAGCAACAAACTCTAAAATTATGAAAAGTATTACGCGCGACATTGCAAAACATTCACCAAATGCAATTATTGTTGTGTTAACAAATCCAGTTGATGCAATGACATATTCTGTATTTAAAGAAGCAGGATTCCCGAAAGAGCGTGTTATCGGTCAATCGGGTGTATTAGATACAGCTCGTTTCCGTACATTCATCGCACAAGAATTAAATCTTTCTGTAAAAGATATTACAGGATTTGTTCTTGGTGGACACGGTGACGACATGGTACCTCTTGTGCGTTATTCATATGCAGGCGGTATTCCGTTAGAAACGTTAATTCCGAAAGAGCGTTTAGAAGCAATCGTAGAACGTACACGTAAAGGTGGCGGTGAGATTGTAGGCTTATTAGGAAACGGTAGTGCATATTACGCACCAGCAGCTTCTTTAGTTGAAATGACAGAAGCAATCTTAAAAGATCAACGCCGTGTATTACCGGCTATTGCGTACCTTGAAGGTGAGTATGGTTATAGTGACCTTTACTTAGGGGTACCAGTAATTCTAGGTGGTAACGGAATTGAAAAAATTATTGAATTAGAACTTCTTGCAGATGAAAAAGAAGCGTTAGATCGCTCTGTAGAATCTGTACGTAACGTAATGAAAGTTCTTGTTTAATAATTGAATAGTAGTGAAAAAGATTCGGGATTCCGAATCTTTTTCTACTATTTACCGAATTGTTTTTTTGAAATAATATGAAAACGCTATCATTTGTAATATCCTATAATGAAACTGTAGATTTATACTATACATTGCCCTCATCATAGTAAATTTCGGATAAGGTATCGCTTTTAGTAGGATAATAAGGTGAAAAAATCGGAGGGGGTTGTAACATGTTAAAGAAAAAAGTTCAAATTGGTCGTAAAATGGATGAAATTACAGTAGGAGAGAAATTATCTATCACTGAAAAAATTGAGGATAAAGATTTGTTATTGTACTTAGGGTTAACGAATGATGCCAATCCATTATATATTCAGCATGATTACGCATCCCAAACTCCGTATGAAAAGCCGATTGTACCAAGCATTATGCTAACGGGAATGATTACAACGGCGGTTACGAAATATTTACCGGGTCCAGGAAGTCATATTACGAGAAAGGACCTTACATTCGTGAAACATGTTCACCATTATGAAACGTTACAAATCCACTTTGAAGTTGTGGCTGTTTCTGAGGAGGAACATACAATTGATATGCTTGTATCTGCTCATGATGAAAAAGGAGAAACTGTTGTAAAGGGTTCATTAACAGTAACGCCACCTTATAAATCTGTTTCCATTATGGAAAAAGCATTAGATAACTTTTAAAAGATGAAACTAAAAATAGCGCTAGCATACCTTTAATAAGGATGCTAGCGCTATTTTTAGTTGAAAAACCCTTCTTTGAACCCTTCAGCAAATTCTGAGCAACCCGTTTTAATCGTATCCCAGCTAGGAGCGTTAAAAGCAAGGATACATGTGACTGCTAAAGATAGAATGGATAGTATTAGTCGCATAATAGACCTCCGAATATTATTAATTTATATATTAAGATTAATAATATTATTATCGGTAATTGAAGTCAATTAAAGGAGTGGTTTTTTAGGTGAGGTGGAAAAGAGAAGAGTGATCTTTGAAACGGTAAGAGAAGCTGAAGTGTGGGCAGACGGGTTTGTGAATGAAATGTACGGGAGAGTATTTGATGGATATGAAACACCAGATTATAAAATAGCGTATGCTTTATCTTTTCTCTTAGCGCAAAATCGAGAACTCAATATTCATACGGAAGTAGAATTTAATAACGATATGGAAGTATATAAAGTATGGATAACAAAACATAATTGAGGCGAACGTAATTGTTTTTAGGAATAACAATAGCACAATCCGAATCCATTAATAGACAATTATATTGAGAGGGACCTTGTTTTCTAGTATGATGAGAATAACGGGGAAAATACTAGGATGAAGAAGGTTTCAAGTCTATAACTTGGAGGAAAAGAATGAACAATCGTATTTTAGTAGTTGATGATGAGGAATTTATCTTAACTTTAATCGAATTTAATTTACAACAAGCTGGGTTTGAAGTTATAACAGCGATGGATGGAGAAATGGCGCTTCAAAAAGCGACAACAGAACGCCCAGATTTAATTATATTAGATTTAATGCTTCCGAAAATGGATGGTATGGAAGTGTGTAAAGAATTACGATTGCAGCGCGTTATGACGCCGATTTTAATGTTAACGGCAAAAGATGATGAGTTTGATAAGGTGCTAGGCCTTGAACTTGGGGCAGATGATTATATGACAAAGCCATTTAGTCCAAGAGAAGTAGTTGCTCGTGTGAAGGCGATTTTGCGCCGTACGAAATTACAACAAGAAGAACAAGTTGCAGAAGCGCCAGATGAAGATAGCATCACAATTGCAGAACTTAAAATTTTACCGGAGTTTTATGAGGCTTATTTCCAAGGAAGAAAGCTTGAATTAACACCAAAAGAATTTGAACTACTTGTGTATCTTGCGAAAAATAAAAGTCGCGTGTTGACACGTGATCAATTATTAAGTGCTGTATGGAATTATGATTTTGCTGGTGATACACGAATTGTTGATGTTCATATTAGCCATTTGCGCGATAAAATTGAACAAAATACGAAAAAACCGACGTACATTAAAACGATACGTGGTTTAGGATATAAATTAGAGGAGCCAAAAGGGAATGAATAAATTTCGTTCCAGGCTTCTTTTTACATTTGTTTCTCTTATTGTATTTATTTTAGTTGGACTAGGTTTATTACTAGAAACTGTGTTTGAAAACTACTATATAGATCATGCTAAAGAGAGAATGGTAAAAGAGACGGAGTATGTTGCGACGTTAGCAGAAGAGCAAGGTTTTGATAATGTCTTAAAAAATCCATACGTATTTGAAAAGTTAGAAGAAAAAATACCAGCTTCTATCGTATTTTTGGATGAAAAAAAGAAAGTTCAATATAGAAAAGGACAAGAATTGGCATTTAGTCCAGAGACGATTAAAGAACTTTCTTCGGAAGTGGCAAAACAACGAAGTAAAGTAATTACGAAAGAAACGGATCGAAAGAATGAATTTTATCATGCGGTGTTCGTTCAAGATGTAGAAGGAAAACAAGGATACATTTTGGTGAAAAGTATAATTGATCCTTTAAGAGACGTACATCAAAAAACGTGGGGATTATTAATTATCGGATTTGTCATTGCTTGTCTCGTAGTTGTATTTTTAGGTATGAAAATTACAGGGCAATATATTAGACCGATTGAATCGGTTACGAAAGTTGCAATTGAATTGGCAAAGGGTAATTATAAAGCACGTGCATACGAAAGTCATTCGGATGAAACAGGAATGCTGAGTAAAGCGATTAATATTTTAGCACGAAATTTACAAGAGATGACACTTGAACAAGAAATGCAGCAAGATCGTCTGCATACGTTAATTGAAAATATGGGAAGCGGAATGATTTTAATTGATAGCCGAGGATATATAAACCTTGTAAACCGCTCTTATAAGGAAACTTTCCACGTAACAGATGAAGAATATTTAGATCGCTTATATTATGAATCGTTTCATCATACAGAAATTATTGAGCTTGTAGAAGAAATCTTTATGACAGAAGTGAAAGTGCGTAAACAAATGTTATTACCACTTGGAATTGAACGGAAGCATTTCGAAGTATATGGAGCGCCTATTATCGGGACAAACCATGAATGGAAAGGGATTGTTCTCGTATTCCATGACATAACAGAGTTAAAGAAATTAGAACAAATGAGAAAAGACTTTTTAGCGAATGTTTCTCATGAATTAAAGACACCGATTACTTCTATTAAAGGTTTTTCAGAAACACTCTTAGACGGAGCGATGGATAATAAAAAATTCTGCGAACATTTCTTGCACATTATTTTAAAAGAAAGTGAGCGCATGCAAGGATTAATTGAAGATTTATTAGATTTGTCGAAGATCGAACAACAAGGATTTAAATTAAATATGGGAACCGTTGACATGAAGGGGCTGCTTGAAGATATTCATATGGTGCTTGATAATAAAGCAGGAGAAAAAGAAATCTCTTTACAAGTGAATGTATTAAAACGTGCCTCTGTTATTGGAGATCCAAGTCGTTTGAAACAAATCTTTATTAATTTAATTAATAACGCAATCGTATATACACCGGCTGGAGGCGTTGTTTCAGTAGAGTTAGCGGAAGATAAATATAATGCTTATATAAAAGTATCGGATACTGGAATTGGTATTAGTAAAGAGGAAATTCCGCGTATTTTTGAACGTTTCTACCGGGTGGATAAAGCAAGAAGTAGAAATACTGGTGGTACCGGCCTTGGATTGTCGATCGTAAAGCATTTAGTTGAGGCGCATCAAGGTACGATTACAGTAGATAGTGAAGTTGGAGAAGGAACAACGTTTACAGTTGTTTTACCGAAATCAGCAACTGAAAAATAGGATGAAGGATGTTTACAATATATTAACAATGGCTTAATTAAATATTAATAAAGCTCTGTTAATATAATACATGAAAACCCCTTCATCCAAGGAGTAATTTTGGACGAGAATAGTTAAGCTGTTCTCGTCACTTCCCTTTATGCCAATATAAGTCTGTTTTATATATGAAAGAAAATAGCCGTTATTTTTCTTCTCTCTATTAGTCATGTTAATATAGAGAGAGGAAAGGAACGGTTTTTTTCTGTGAAAAAAATCATTTCAAATTTGTATGGGGAGGTTTCGATTTTGGAAAAAAAGGTCGTATTAGTAGATGGTAATAATATCGCGTATCGTGCATTCTTTGCACTACCGCTTTTAAATAACGACAAAGGTATACATACGAACGCAATTTACGGTTTTACAATGATGTTAATGAGAATATTAGAGGAAGAAAAGCCAACTCATATGTTAGTGGCGTTTGATGCAGGCAAAACAACGTTCCGTCATAAAACGTATAGTGAGTATAAAGGAGGGCGTCAAAAGACTCCACCTGAATTATCAGAGCAGTTCCCGTTTATTCGTGAGATGCTGGATGCGTTCAATGTACCGCGTTATGAATTAGAAAATTATGAAGCGGATGACATCATGGGAACGTTAGCGAAAGAAGCGAGTGAGCAAGGGGCAAGTGTAAAAGTTATTTCAGGAGATAAAGATTTACTTCAACTTGTTTCTGATAACACGCTTGTATGTATTCCGCGAAAAGGGATTACAGAAGTGGATGAATATACGAAAGAAGCTTTATTTGAAAAATACAGCTTATCACCAAAGCAAATTATCGATATGAAAGGTTTAATGGGAGACCAGTCAGATAATATACCGGGTGTACCAGGAGTTGGTGAAAAAACGGCAATTAAATTGTTAACACAGTTTGGAACGGTTGAAGCGGTGTATGAAAATATAGATCAAGTAAGTGGGAAGAAATTAAAAGAAAAACTGGAAGAAAATAAAGAACAAGCTCTTATGAGTAAGGATCTTGCAACTATTATTACAGATGCGCCGATTACAGTTCATGTGGATGATATGGCGTATAAAGGATATGAAGCAAGTGATGTCATTCCAATGTTCGAGAGTTTAGGATTTACATCCCTTTTAAATAAATTAGGCGTTACGCCAGAAGAAACTGCTCCAGCTGAATTAGATGATATTACATTTGATATTGTGGAAGAAGTTACAGAAGAAATGCTTCAGCAAGATAGTGCGCTTATCGTTGAAGTACAAGAAGATAACTATCATAAAGCAGACATTCAAGGTTTCGGTATTCAAAATGAAAATGGATGTTACTTTATTCAGACAGACATTGCTCTTAAGTCAGATGCTTTTAAAGAGTGGCTTGCAGATGGAGAAATGAGAAAGCATACATTTGATGCGAAGCGTGCAATCGTTGCACTGAAATGGAATGGGATAGATATGCAAGGGATTGACTTTGATCTATTAATCGCTGCTTATTTACTTGATCCAGCTGATACGGATAAAGACTTCCGTACTGTAGCGAAAATGAAAGAAACGCATGCTGTGAAATCTGATGAAGAAGTTTACGGAAAAGGTGCGAAGCGTGCTGTTCCAAAGTTAGAGGTAGTAGCGGAGCATGTGGCTCGTAAAGTGCATGTATTATATGATGTAAAGCAAACATTCGTTGAAGAGTTAAAGAAGAATGAGCAATATGAACTGTTTACAGAGTTAGAATTGCCGCTTGCACGTGTATTAGCTGATATGGAAGTAAAGGGTGTAAAAGTTGATACAGAGCGTCTTCGTAATATGGGAGAAGAACTTGCGGGTAGATTAAAGGAAATGGAACAGGAAATTTATAAGCTTGCGGGAACAGAATTTAATATTAATTCACCGAAGCAGCTTGGTGTTATTCTGTTTGAGAACTTAAACTTGCCGGTTATTAAAAAGACGAAAACAGGTTATTCTACGTCAGCTGATGTACTAGATAAGCTTATGAATCACCATGAAATTATTCCAAATATTTTACATTATCGTCAATTAGGGAAACTAAATTCAACTTACATTGAAGGTTTATTGAAAGTTGTACATGAAGATTCATCTAAAATTCATACTCGCTTTAATCAAGTGTTAACGCAAACAGGTCGATTAAGTTCAACGGATCCGAACTTGCAAAATATCCCGATTCGATTAGAAGAAGGAAGAAAGATTCGTCAGGCATTTGTTCCGTCAGAAGAAGGATGGATTATGTATGCGGCTGATTACTCACAAATCGAACTGCGTGTATTAGCTCATATTGCAAATGATAAAGGGCTAGTTGAAGCATTCCAACATGATATGGATATTCATACGAAAACAGCTATGGATGTATTTGGCGTTAAAAAAGATGAAGTAACTTCAAATATGAGACGACAAGCGAAAGCTGTTAACTTCGGAATTGTATATGGTATTAGTGATTATGGTCTTTCACAAAACTTAGGAATTACAAGAAAAGCAGCAGCGGAATTTATTGAAAAGTATTTAGAAAGTTTCCCTGGTGTACAAGAATACATGGAGGACATCGTAAAAGATGCGAAACAAAAAGGATATGTGGCTACATTATTAAATCGTCGCCGTTATATTCCAGAAATTACGAGTCGTAATTTCAATTTACGTAGCTTCGCTGAGCGTACAGCGATGAATACACCAATTCAAGGTACTGCCGCAGATATTATTAAAAAAGCGATGATTATTATGGCGGATCGTTTAGAAGAAGAAGGATTACAAGCACGTCTTCTTCTGCAAGTACACGATGAATTGATATTTGAAGCGCCAAAAGAAGAAATTGAAAAATTAGAGAAGCTTGTACCTGAAGTAATGGAGCATGCAATTGAACTTGCAGTTCCGCTGAAAGTTGATTATTCTTACGGTCCAACTTGGTACGACGCAAAATAAGGAAGTGATGAAATGCCTGAATTACCAGAGGTTGAAAACGTCAGACGGACACTTGAAAATCTTGTAACAGGAAAAACGATTGAAGATGTTATTGTTACTTATCCAAAAATAGTGAAACGACCGGATGATGCAGAAATCTTTAAAGAAATGCTAAAAGGCGAGAAGATTGAAAATATAAAGCGAAGAGGAAAGTTTTTGCTTTTATATGTAACGAATTATGTTATTGTTTCACATTTGCGTATGGAAGGTAAGTTTTTACTACATCAAGAGGATGAGCCGATTGATAAACATACGCACGTCCGTTTCTTATTTACAGATGGAACGGAATTACATTATAAAGATGTGAGAAAGTTTGGTACGATGCATCTCTTTAAGAAAGGTGAAGAAATGAACCAAATGCCTCTTGCGGACTTAGGTCCGGAGCCATTTGATGCTGAAATGACACCGCAGTATTTACAAGAAAGATTACAAAAGACAAATCGTAAAATAAAAGTTGTGCTACTGGATCAGCGTCTTTTAGTAGGGCTTGGAAATATATATGTAGATGAAGTTTTATTCCGTTCTCAAATTCATCCGGAACGAGAAGCTTCGTCTTTAACAGTAGAAGAAATTGAGCGAATTTATGAGGCTACCGTTACAACGCTAGGCGAAGCAGTAAAGCGTGGCGGAAGTACAATTCGGACGTATATCAACTCACAAGGGCAAATTGGTTCTTTCCAAGAACTCCTAAATGTATATGGGAAAAAAGGAGAGCCGTGCGTAACTTGTGGCACGATATTAGAAAAAACAGTTGTTGGCGGGCGAGGAACGCATTACTGCCCAATTTGTCAGCCTAGAATATAGAAAAGAGATAACATCGGATAGGCATTTGTCATATACATACAGCAGAGCTATGTATAAGGGAGGAGCTTACCGATGTACCTTTATTTATCTCTTATTTTATTAGCTTTTACATTAAGCTTGGATAGCTGTAGTGTAGGGCTAACATATGGTTTAAGAAGCGTAAGAATTCCACTAAGATCAATTATAATTATCGGAATGTGTTCAGCGGCTGTTATGCTTGTTTCAATGGGAATTGGACATATGATCGCGAAAGTATTTTCACCTGTTATCGCAACGCGTATCGGTGGGCTTGTTCTTATTGGAATAGGGATTTGGGTATTATATCAATTTTTTCGAAGTGAGAAAAAAGAAGAACCGAAGCAAGAGGAGAAGGTCTGGAAATTAGAGATTGCCTCACTAGGGCTAGTGATTCAAATTTTACGGAAACCGACTGTAGCAGATTTTGATAAATCAGGCACCATTTCTGCAGGAGAAGCATTGCTTCTTGGTATCGCTCTTTCTGTAGACTCATTTGGTGCCGGAATTGGTGCATCTTTATTAGGGTATGCACCCGCTATGATGGCGATATTAGTTGCAATTATGAGTTCTTTGTTTTTATTTATTGGAATGAAACTTGGAACGGTTTTATCGAATATGAAGTGGTTACAAAAATTTACATTCCTGCCTGGAGTATTACTCATTATTATTGGAATTTGGAAAATGTAAGTATGGGCGTGGAACATTAGTTTCGCGCCTTTTATTATGAGGAGGATTATGATGACAGTAGTAATTGGATTAACAGGAGGCATTGCAAGTGGAAAAAGTACAGTGTCTCAAATGTTTCGTGAACTGAGCATACCAGTTATTGATGCAGATATTATTGCACGAGAAGTTGTAGAGCGAGGAAAACCAGCATATAACAAAATAGTAGAAGTATTTGGAACGGAAGTGTTACAAGAAGATGGAGAACTAGATCGTCCAAAACTAGGAAGTGTCGTTTTCTATAATGAAGAAAAACGATTGCAGTTAAATAAAATTGTTCATCCTGCAGTGCGTGAGGAAATGAATAGGCAAAAGGAAATGTACATAAAAGAAGGTATGCAAGCGGTTGTGTTAGATATTCCTCTCTTATTTGAAAGCAAATTAACAAGTCTCGTTGACCGCATTTTAGTTGTAGCGGTTAAGCCGCATACGCAATTAGAACGTTTAATGAAACGAAATAACTTTTCAGAAGAAGAAGCAACAGCTCGTATTCAATCTCAAATGCCGTTAGAAGAAAAAGTGAAAAATGCAGATGAAGTGATAAATAATGATGGCACAATTATGGGAACGAAAACACAATTGCAGGTAATTTTAAAGAAGTGGAACATTATTGACTAAAAAATTGTGAAATTAATGAAAATGCTTAGTGACATATCCCCTTTTTGTGTTATACTATTATTGGGATTGGAGATAAATAGTATAACGCATTCAAGGGGGATAACATATTATGACTCGTGTGGCAATTAATGGATTTGGACGTATTGGGAGAATGGTATTTCGTCAAGCAATAAAAGAAAGCGCATTCGAAATTGTAGCAATCAATGCAAGCTATCCATCTGAAACGTTAGCACACTTAATTAAATATGATACAGTTCATGGCAAGTTTGACGGAACAGTAGAAGCATTTGAAGATCACTTATTAGTTGATGGAAAAATGATTCGCCTTTTAAACAACCGCGATCCAAAGGAATTGCCTTGGACAGATTTAGGTGTTGAAGTTGTAATTGAAGCAACTGGTAAATTTAATTCAAAAGAAAAAGCAATTCTTCACGTTGAAGCTGGAGCGAAAAAAGTAATTTTAACAGCGCCTGGTAAAAATGAAGATGTAACAATTGTAGTTGGTGTGAACGAAGACCAATTAGATATTACAAAACATACTGTTATTTCAAATGCATCTTGTACAACAAACTGTTTAGCGCCTGTTGTGAAGGTGTTAGATGAGCAGTTTGGAATTGAAAACGGTTTAATGACGACAGTTCACGCTTATACAAATGACCAAAAAAATATTGATAACCCACATAAAGATTTAAGAAGAGCACGTGCTTGCGGACAATCAATCATTCCGACAACGACAGGTGCTGCGAAAGCGCTAGCAAAAGTTCTTCCACATTTAAACGGAAAACTTCATGGTATGGCACTTCGTGTACCAACACCAAACGTGTCTCTTGTTGATTTAGTAGTAGATGTAAAACGCGATGTGACAGTTGAAGCCATTAACGATGCATTCAAAACTGTTGCAAACGGTGCGTTAAAAGGTATTGTAGAATTCAGCGAAGAGCCTTTAGTATCTATCGACTTTAATACAAATACACACTCAGCTATTATTGATGGTTTATCTACAATGGTAATGGGTGATCGTAAAGTGAAAGTACTTGCTTGGTATGATAACGAGTGGGGCTACTCTCGTCGTGTTGTAGATCTTGTAACGTTAGTTGTTGAAGAGTTAGCGAAACAAGAAAATGTGCAACACATTTAAGTGAATAAGGGAGGAGAGGGCAAGGCAACATTTGCCCTCTTTTTTTAATTTTTTCTGAAAAGGAAAAAAATTATATAAGTATATTTAAAAAAGTGGACATACCACGAAGCGTTGTGATTACTGCATTTGTGAATCGTTTATTTTTTTTAGGGAAAAGTAAAGAGGAAAATATGACAGAAAATCGAAAAAACTGTTGTTGCAAAATGAAAATAAACAAAGTATACTAACACTCGTAAACTTAAGAGCTGAGGTACGTAGTCACTACTTAAAGGGTTAGGACCTCTCTGGACTAACTTTCCCCCGTGGTAGTGGAGCAAGCCAAATTGCAAATTAGTTTTCAATTCGAACAGTTAGAATAAATTTACAAGGGGGAACTGTAGAATGGATACTATGGATACGATGGGTCGTCACGTGATTGCTGAACTTTGGGATTGCGATTTCGACAAACTGAATGACATGCCGTACATTGAACAATTATTTGTGGATGCAGCACTAAAAGCTGGTGCTGAAGTGCGTGAGGTTGCTTTCCATAAATTTGCACCACAAGGTGTAAGTGGAGTAGTAATTATCTCGGAATCACATTTAACAATTCATAGCTTTCCGGAGCACGGTTACGCAAGTATTGATGTTTATACTTGTGGGGATCGTATTGATCCAAATGTTGCTGCAGAATATATTGCAGAAGGTTTAAACGCGAAAACGCGTGAGAGCATCGAGCTTCCTCGAGGAACTGGTAGCTTCGAAATTAAGCAGAGAGAAACAAAAGCTCTTTAAAAAAGAACATAATTGATTTAAAATGTAAAGAGGTGTATAATGCACCTCTTTTTTAGTTTATAAAAAAGGAAAAATATAACGTACTCGTTAGTTGAATAAATTGGATTCTTGCAAATGAGGTAGTGCTCTATATACCATCTTATTTTTAAGGATGAGATGATAAAGTGATGCGCTGAAACTTAAAGTGGTAAGAGAGTTAGAATGAGTTATATAATATTGTATATATATTTTAGGTGAAGTGAGTAGAGAAAAATAAAGAGTATAGTGTAAAGGAGTGAATGTATTGCGTTGTCCATCCTGTTCTCATAATGGTACAAGAGTGTTAGATTCGCGTCCGGTAGACGAGGGGCGCTCTATTCGAAGAAGGAGAGAGTGTGAAAGCTGCTTAAGTCGCTTTACGACCTTTGAAAGGGTAGAAGAGTCACCTCTTATCGTTGTAAAAAAAGAAGGCACACGAGAAGAGTTTAATAAAGAAAAGATTTTACGTGGTTTAATTAAAGCGTGTGAAAAAAGACCAGTATCTTTAAGACAATTAGAAGAAGTAACACAAAGCGTGGAACGTGAACTGCGTAATTTAGGTATATCAGAAGTGAAAAGTGATATGATTGGTGAAATTGTCATGGAAGAACTTCGCGATATTGATGATGTTGCTTACGTACGTTTTGCTTCTGTATATCGTCAATTTAAAGATTTAAATGTATTTATTGAAGAATTAAAAGATATACTGCAAAAAGAAAGAGAGTAGAAGTTGTATTTTATTCTCTTTACATACCGTAAGTAATAGGATAAGAGAGCTAGAAGCGCAAGCTAATAGCTCTTTTTCACTAAGAATTTATATAATGAAGATAGAACGAATGAAGTAGAGGATAGATTGGATGAGAGAAAGGAAAAGCAAGAATGGAAAAACAGTCATGGATGGAGCTATTGCCGATTGATCGTTATAAAGTAAGTGCGAAAGGGCTACTGCACAATTACGACCGAAAAGTGTTAACGATGTTGTATCAGCCGTTAATAGGTAGTAGAGCTTTTAGCTTATACATGACACTATGGGGAGAGCTAGAGCAAGATCGTGTATTTGGAAAAGAGAATACGCATCATTCCCTTATGGTGACTATGCAAATGCAACTTCCTGAAATATATGAGGAACGAGTAAAGTTAGAGGCAATTGGGCTATTGAAGGTATATATTAAGAAAGAAAAAGATATTCGAATGTTCATATATGAGTTGCAACCACCTTTATCTCCGAAGCAGTTTTTTGATGATATTGTTTTAAGTATCTTTTTATACAATCGATTGAGCCGGACAAAATATAATCAAGTAAAGCAATATTTCTTAGAAGAAGAATTTGATTTTGCTTCTTATGAAAATGTTACGCGTTCTTTCAATGATGTGTTTGGTTCGTTTAATCCAGGACAGCTTGAGCATGCGCAAGAAGACCTTCGTATTCCAAAAACGACAACTATGCCAAGTAACGAGAAGGGAGACGCTCCGAAAGTTTGGAATGATTTCTTTGATTTCTCTTTATTTGTAGATGGATTGTCCGCTCTTGTTCCTAAAAAGGCGATTACAGATCAAGTGAGAGACTGCGTTATAACACTTGCTTACGTGTATGGTGTAGATGTGTTATCGATGCAAAATATCGTTCTTGGTGCAGTGACAGAGATGCAAACAATTGATACGGAAAGGCTTAGAAAAGGAGCGCGCGATTGGTATCAATTTGAAAATGGTCAAGCATTACCGGTATTAAGTGAAAGAGTACAGCCTCATGCTGCACGTACGATGAAAGAGAAAGAGCCTTCATCGCAAGAGGAGATGTTAATAAAGCAGCTAGAGGAAATCTCGCCAAAACAACTATTGAAAGAGATTTCTGGTGGTGCAGAGGCAACGAAAGCGGACTTGCAGATCGTTGAAGATGTCATGATTAATCAAAAATTGACACCAGGAGTTGTGAATGTACTTATTTATTACGTTATGCTACGCTCAGATATGAAACTTGCGAAAACGTATGTCGAGAAGATTGCTGGGCATTGGGCACGTAAAAAGGTCGGTACAGTAGCGGACGCGATGGCGTTAGCGAAAGAAGAGAACCGTCAATATCAAGAGTGGGCTGAGACGAAGAAAAAAGGCCGTACGGCGAAGAAAACGGTGCGGAAAGAAATGGTGCCAGATTGGCTTAAGGAAGAAGAGCCGAAAGAACAAGAGAAAGAAACAGAGAAGAAAGATACAAGTGTAGAAAAAGATGCAAGTACGCTAGAAGATGAAAGAAAACGACTAGAAGAAGTGTTAAAAAAATATAAGCGTGATTAATAGAAGAGAATGAACGCTCTTTGAGGTGAGAAAATGGAGCATATTCAAAATTCATTTGCAAAATTAATGGAAAATGAAAACTTTAAAAATAGATATGAAGTACTAAAGGCAGAAGTAATGGCGCATCCGCGTGTGAAAGAATTTATAGACGAACATAAGGGTGAAGTAACGACTTCTATGATTGAGCGCAGTCTTGTGAAGTTATATGAATATATTGGACAAAGTGTAGGTTGCGTGGATTGTCCGGATTTAGGTTCATGTAAAAATATGCTACAAGGTTATGAGCCAAAGCTTGTTATTCAAGGGAAGATGATTGATATTCAATACGATCGCTGCGTTAGAAAAGTAGCGCATGACGAGAGAAAGAAATATGAAAAACTCGTTCAAAGTGTATATATGCCAACGGATATTTTGCAGGCAACTATGGAAAACTTAGACCCTTCTGATTTAAATGCACGTATCGATGCAATTGGTGCAGCGAATGAATTTTTAAGTACATATGAACCAGGTCAAAAAGCACAAGGTTTATATTTGTACGGTAAATTTGGTGTAGGAAAAACGTACCTTTTAGGAGCAATAGCGAACGAGCTTGCTCGAAAGAAAATAAGTTCGATGCTCGTATACTTCCCGGAATTTTTACGTGAAATTAAAAGTTCAATTCAAGATAATTCGATTGGTGAAAAGATTGATGCGGTTAAACGCGTACAAGTTTTAATGTTAGACGATATCGGGGCAGAAGCGATGTCAAGCTTTGTGCGTGACGATGTGCTTGGTGCAATCTTGCAATTCCGTATGTTAGAAAACTTACCGACGTTCTTTACGTCTAATTTTGATTTTAAACAACTGGAACACCATTTAACGTATACGCAGCGTGGTGAGGCTGAAGAAATGAAAGCAGCACGTATTATGGAGAGAATTAAATATTTAGCGAAACCAATTCCAATTGGTGGGAAAAACCGTCGTCATAAGTAAAAGAGTAAGCTTCTCAGCTTGCTCTTTTTTTGTATTATAGTGATATTTTCTTTTCGAATATGAGATCGAAATATTCAGATTGTCCAGAACTGCCAAACGTAGGGGCAACAATCTGTACGAACCTCCAGCCATCTCTAGCATGTTCTTGAATAATTTCTTGGTAGTCTTCAGCTGGTTTTGAGCGAGTGAACCCCCAATGTAATTCGACTTTTACGAATTTATATTCAAACATTCAGATACCCCCTTTTATTGATAAGTAAAGTATACAATAAAAATTCATAGTAGCTTGTATCATTTTTTTCTCCCTCCCTTAATATATATAAAATTAGCAAGCCATATTGAGTGGATTTTCTAACGATAGGAAATGTGATTCTACTAAGAGTGAAATTCACGCGGGACGGACTCTTATAGGATTTGTAACGTATAGATACAGTCCTTTAGAGCGGGGATAAAAGGGGGGACAAAAGTGATTGAAATTTGCTTCGAAGAAAAAAATGATGCTATGCACGTATATAGACAATTGCTGAAAAGAGCGGAAGTGTTATATAAGGAAACGAGTGTGTATTTACAGGAACAAAAAGTGGTGATTCACATACCAGTACGTGAATCGAATTATATTGAAAAAATCTTATTGCCAGTAATGGTGTATTTCATTGTGAATGTGAAACAAAATGAGTGGATTTATACGATTTTAAAAGAAAAGTTTTTTTATGAAGAACAAGAAGAGTGTCATCAAATATTGCACATGGCACATGAGATTTTAAAGGGAAGAAGAAAAGGTGTAGCTCAGGATTTAACGCGTAACGCATTTGAGTCATATATTAAGTCTTCTTTAAATAATTGGCTTTGTGATCCGCTCTCATTCTCGTTTTCATCATATATCCGTTTTCGTCTTCGTACATATAGGGAAATGGTGGCTAAACTTGCGGAAGTGGCAATTGATGAATATAAGATGGAGCAAGAATACCAAATGTTCATTGAGACGCTTCGGCAACAAGTAAGTAGCCGTAAATCACGTTTGTCTTGCGTGCATCTTATTTTTGATGAAAGCTTTATCTTTTATGATGATAAAGGTAGACGTTTAAAACAGGAGAAGTTGGTCCAATATATAGATGAGGAATTATTAAAGCAAAATGATGTATATATTGATACGAAAGTAATTGCGCCGCTTCTTTCTATTTCGCCTAAAAAGATTTATTTATATACGAAAGAACAAGACCATAATATGATTATTACTTTGCGAAATGTGTTCCAAGAACGGGTCCAATTACATGGATTACATGATTTTGAGCGCAATGTGAAAAATTTAAAAAATAAAGGTAACGCCCTTGATTTTCTAAGTTTTTGAGCATATAATTACCTACATAAATGAAATATATTGAAATGTCATGATGAGGACATGAGTAGTTTTCTACGATTTTCAGAGAGGGAAGCCTTAGGGTGTGAGCTTCCTAGTACGGGATTATTACTTACCACCTCTAAACTTTAGCAGTGAACGGTTTTTCTAGTAATTGCTAACGGACAACACCGTTATGTTGAACTTGAGCAATTAACAATTATGTTAATTGGAACAAGGGTGGAACCACGAATTCAACACTCGTCCCTTTTTACGGGATGAGTGTTTTTTATTTTGAGAAAAAGAGGAGTGACCAGTGATGGCAGATGTAGTTAAAATTACTTTCCCTGATGGAGCTGTGAAGGAGTTTCCAAAAGGCGTAACAACTGAAGAAATCGCAGCTTCTATTAGCCCAGGCTTAAAGAAAAAAGCTGTAGCTGGAAAATTAAACGATGAGATGATCGATCTTGTTACACCAATCGAAGAAGATGGTGCAGTTTCTATCATTACATTAGATTCTGAAGATGGCCTATATATTTTACGCCATTCAACAGCCCACCTTTTAGCACAAGCGTTAAAACGTTTATATAAAGATGTTAAGGTTGAGCTTGGCATTGGTCCAGTAATTGAAAATGGCTTCTACTACGATATTGATATGGAAGAAGCAATTACAGTTGAAGACTTCAAGAAAATCGAAAAAGAAATGCAAAAAATCGTGAACGAGAACTTAGAAATCGTTCGTCATGAAGTACCACGTGCAGAAGCAATTCGTCGCTTTGAAGAAATCGGCGATGAGTTAAAATTAGATTTAATTAACGATCTTCCAGAAGATGCAGTTATTTCAATCTATGAGCAAGGCGAATTTTTCGACCTTTGTCGTGGTGTTCACCTTCCATCTACAGGGAAAATTAAAGTGTTTAAATTATTAAGCGTTGCAGGTGCTTACTGGCGCGGCGATAGCAATAATAAAATGCTACAACGTATTTACGGTACTGCATTCGTTAAGAAAGCAGAATTAGATGAGCACTTACGTATGCTTGAAGAAGCGAAAGAGCGCGATCACCGTAAATTAGGTAAAGAATTAAAACTATTTACTAATAGCCAAAAAGTAGGACAAGGTTTACCACTTTGGTTACCAAAAGGTGCAACAATCCGCCGCATTATCGAGCGTTACATCGTTGATAAAGAAGCAAGCTTAGGCTATGATCACGTATATACTCCAGTACTAGGGAGCAGAGAGCTTTATGAAACTTCTGGTCACTGGAACCACTACCGTGATGGCATGTTCCCATCAATGGAAATGGATAACGAAGAATTAGTTCTTCGTCCAATGAACTGTCCTCATCATATGATGGTTTATAAAAATGATATTCACAGCTACCGTGAATTACCAATCCGTATTGCAGAACTTGGAACAATGCACCGTTATGAAATGTCAGGTGCGTTATCTGGATTACAACGTGTACGCGGAATGACTTTAAACGATGCGCACATTTTCGTTCGTCCAGATCAAATTAAAGAAGAGTTAAAACGTGTTGTAAACTTAACTCTAGAAGTGTACAAAGATTTCGGTTTAGAGAACTACTCATTCCGTCTATCTTACCGCGACCCAGCAGATACTAAAAAGTATTATGCGGATGATGAGATGTGGGAAAAAGCACAAGGTATGTTAAAAGAAGCTATGGATGAAATGGGTCTTGATTACTATGAAGCTGAAGGTGAAGCGGCATTCTACGGTCCAAAACTTGATGTTCAAGTTCGTACTGCTCTTGGAAAAGACGAAACACTTTCAACTGTACAATTAGACTTCTTACTTCCAGAACGCTTTGAATTATCATACGTTGGCGAAGACGGTAAACAACATCGTCCAGTTGTAATTCACCGTGGTGTTGTATCAACTATGGAACGTTTTGTAGCCTTCTTAATTGAAGAATACAAAGGTGCATTCCCAACATGGTTAGCTCCAGTTCAAGTACAAGTAATTCCAGTTTCTCCGCAAGTACATTTAGACTATGCGAAGAAAGTACAAGACGAATTGCGTCGTGCTGGTATCCGTGTTGAATTAGACACTCGTGAAGAGAAGATCGGTTACAAAATCCGTGAAGCACAAATGCAAAAAATTCCGTACATGCTTGTAGTAGGTGACAATGAAGTAACTGAAAACGGCGTAAACGTACGTAAATATGGTGAACAAAAATCAGAAACAATCGCATTAGATGCTTTTGTTGACATGATTAAAGTAGAAGGAAAACGATAAGAAAAAGCCGCGGTATACCGCGGCTTTTTTATGTAATATACTCGAGAGAAATTAGAAAAAATAACCATGTGACACTTATCATAAAAAAGTATTGCAAGTATGTTAGTTGTTTGTTACAATATTTCTTGTTGTTAGTAAAACACATCGCGTCTTCTTGACAGACGTCATGTCCTATGATAAACTCATCAAGGATAATAGAATATTGTTTTGTGGAACAAGTAGAAGCACCCGCTTCTCACCTGATGGACGCATTCGCAGTTAACAGGTAAATGTATTTCTTACTTAAGATTTTACAAGTGTGGGTGTCGTATGCCCGCACTTTTTTTGTTCGGGTTCTATGACTACAAAATATGTTCTGAGAAAACCTTGGAGGTGGCTTACTATTAGCAAGGATATGATGATTAACGAGCAAATTCGTGCACGTGAAGTACGTTTAGTTGGCGCAAATGGCGATCAACTTGGAATCAAGTCTCGTAATGACGCTTTAGACTTAGCTGCAAATCTTAATCTTGATTTAGTATTAGTTGCTCCAAATGCGAAACCGCCAGTATGCCGCATTATGGACTACGGTAAATTCCGCTTTGAGCAACAGAAGAAAGAAAAAGAGCAGCGCAAAAATCAAAAAGTAATTAGCATGAAAGAAGTTCGTTTAAGTCCAACAATTGATGAACACGACTTTAACACAAAACTTCGTAATGCTATCAAGTTTTTAGAGAAAGGCGACAAGGTTAAAGCGTCAATTCGCTTTAAAGGACGTGCCATTACTCATAAAGAAATCGGTCAACGTGTTTTAGATCGCTTCTCAGAAGCTTGTGCTGAAGTTAGTACAGTTGAATCTAAGCCTAAAATGGAAGGACGCAGTATGTTCTTAGTTTTAGCACCGAAAAACGATAAGTAATAGATAGAGGAGGAAATACCTATGCCTAAACAAAAAACTCATCGCGGCGCTGCAAAGCGTTTCAAAAAGACTGGATCAGGTAAACTGAAACGTTCTCACGCTTACACAAGCCATTTATTCGCTAACAAATCTACAAAAGCTAAACGTAAACTACGTAAAGCTGGTGTAGTAAGCGCTGGTGACTTCAAACGCATTCGTCAAATGCTTGACAACTTAAAATAAGTTCGGCTGATATATAGAACAATTAGGAGGTAATATTATGCCAAGAGTAAAAGGTGGTACAGTTACTCGTCAACGTCGTAAAAAAGTAATTAAATTAGCAAAAGGTTACTACGGTTCAAAAAATACATTATTCAAGGTTGCTAACCAACAGGTTATGAAATCTCTAATGTATGCATTCCGTGACCGCCGTCAAAAGAAACGTGACTTCCGTAAATTATGGATTACACGTATCAACGCAGCAGCTCGTATGAATGGTCTTTCTTACAGCCGCTTAATGCACGGTCTTAAAAATGCTGGCATCGAAGTTAACCGCAAGATGCTTGCTGACTTAGCTGTTCATGACGAAAAAGCTTTCGCTGAATTAGCAACAGTTGCAAAAAACAACATTAACTAATTAATTAGTTAAAACCTTAGAAGAATTTTCTTCTAAGGTTTTTTATTTGTATTCAAAGAGAAGTTAGAAGTGAAAAGAAATTCTAAAGATTAACGACTATGTCATTATCAATATGACAAAATCAATATAAAAGTTATAGCAGTATAGAAGAATATACATATGAAGTCAGGAGAATACTCCTGGCTTTTTTTAATTCTGCTCTTTTGGAAAGAAGAGTATCTTTCCTAGCCGAAACGACACTGCTATAATGGAAAGATGATATGGAACTTTCATCAGATGAACAATTTAAGAGCGATGACTGAAACGTATTTGTAAATTAAGGACAAGCTATTTTATAAAGAGGTAGATAGCTGACTTATTCATAAGAACTGAAACATAATAATGAACTTTGAGATGAAACAACATTGTTGCGTAAAATGCGATGTTGGAGGAGGACAATAGAATGGACTTACTACAACTATTTAAATTACAAAAAGAATTAGATGACCGTATTGCAAAAGAACATGACTTACAACCGAAAAAATTGTTAAAAGAAAAAATGTTAGCTCTTCTTGTAGAAATTGGAGAACTTGCAAATGAAACACGTTGTTTTAAATATTGGAGCAACAAACCAGCTTCGGAGCGTGAAGTGATATTAGAAGAGTACGTAGATGGTTTGCATTTTATTTTATCAATCGGAATTGATTTAGGTATTGATAAAAACTTCCTATTCTATAAATGTGCACAAACGAATAAAACACAAGTGGAAATTTTCTTAGACACATATGCGAAAGTAATTCGTTTTACAGATCAACCATCTATTACAAACTATATTGAATTATTTACGAGCTATCTTCGACTTGGACAAGCACTTGAATTTGAGCAAGAAGAGATTGAAAAAGCATATTTAGATAAAAATGAAGTAAATCATCAGCGTCAAACACAAGGATACTAATTTAATTTTTGAATATTTCAATTTAATTATTGTATAATGAATTGACTGAAGAAAAAGGAGGGTGTTGGCAATGACAAAATTAGACGCGACATTGACAATGCTAAAAGAATTAACGGATGCACGTGGTATTGCTGGTAACGAACGTGAACCACGTGAAGTAATGAAGAAATATATCGAGCCGTTTGCGGACGAACTTTCTACTGATAACTTAGGGAGTTTAGTTGCAAAAAAAGTAGGGGAAGAAAACGGCCCGAAAATTATGGTTGCAGGTCATTTGGATGAAGTTGGATTTATGATTACACAAATCGATGACAAAGGTTTCCTTCGCTTCCAAACGGTTGGTGGCTGGTGGTCACAAGTTATGCTTGCGCAACGCGTGACGATTGTAACGCGTAAAGGAGATGTAACAGGTGTAATTGGTTCAAAACCACCGCACATTTTACCTCCAGAAGCTCGTAAAAAGCCAGTTGAAATTAAAGACATGTTCATCGATATCGGTGCTTCTAGCCAAGAAGAAGCAATGGAGTGGGGCGTACGACCAGGAGATCAAGTTGTACCTTACTTTGAATTCCAAGTGATGAAGAATGAAAAAATGTTACTTGCAAAAGCATGGGATAACCGAATCGGTTGTGCAATTGCAATTGACGTATTAAAACAATTAAAAGATGAAAAGCATCCAAACGTTGTATATGGCGTTGGAACTGTACAAGAAGAAGTTGGTCTTCGTGGCGCAAAAACATCTGCGAATTATATTAAACCAGATATCGCGTTCGCAGTAGATGTTGGTATCGCTGGAGATACACCGGGTGTAACGTCAAAAGAAGCACAAAGTAAAATGGGCGATGGACCACAAATCATTTTATATGATGCTTCTGTTATTGGACATACAGGTTTACGTGATTTCGTAGTTGATGTTGCTGATGAATTACAAATCCCTTATCAATATGATTCAGTAGCGGGCGGAGGAACGGATGCGGGTGCGATTCACATTGCTGTAAATGGTATTCCTTCTATGGCAATTACAATTGCGACGCGCTATATCCATTCTCATGCGGCAATGTTACACCGTGATGATTATGAAAATGCAGTGAAGTTAATTGTAGAAGTTATTAAACGTCTTGATAAAGAGGCTGTACATAACATTACATTTAATTAATAGAAAAAGCGAAGGAGATTCTCCTTCGCTTTTTTATGTTTTAAAAAGGCCGTTCTAATCCTGCTGCAGTATGAGCGCCTAAAATAATTAAACGAGTTAATTGCATCGCCATAAAATGCGGAGTATATATCATTCCTCTTTTTAACCATGACATAATCATTCCGATGTGAGCCCCTGTCACATAACTAATCAAAATATCACGAGGAACCATAAGATCTTCATCATCTGGTTGTGAAATAGACAAGCTTAATGTTAAATGCACTTGTATTGTTTTCATCATTTTATAAGAGTAGTTTCCGGCAGCTTTATCCCCAAGCATAACGTTATAAAAGTTTACATTTTCTGCGATATGTTCGAATAAAGCCAAAAAAGTAGGGTGAGGTGAATCAAATGTAAGTTGAAAATCTTCTTTATTTCTATTTTTCGGTTTAATTACTTCTGCTAGCTTCTCTAACATTTCTTCAATACTTTTGTCTAATAGGTCATATTTATCATGGTAATGGCTATAAAATGTAGCGCGATTTACAGGAGCGCGTTCTGCGATATGTTGCACAGTTACATTTTCAAAGCCTTTTTCGCCTACTAAAGCGACAAAAGCATCCTGAATGAGTTGTCTCGTTCGCTTTACACGTGGATCATTTGTATTTTTAATAGACATTTTTCTTCTCCTCGTTTAATTTTCTATACTTAAACAACATATTGGTATTATATTGTTGTTTAAGCGACATTTCATACGTAAATTGTCGGTTGTAGATTCAAAATAATTATTTATAATTATAAACGATAGTCCTTCAGAAATCAGCACCGCTCGCAGGTAGATAAATTTCGATTTACGCTGCAGATG